>JAEUSQ010000058.1 GCA_016788705.1 Bacteroidetes Order II. bacterium | reverse complement strand
AGAAACCTACCGCTTTCCCAATTCCAGTCTGTTCTTCGGTGCGGCAAAAAATCGCTTGGAGACTTCTTGCTACGCAAGGCGGTCTTGCTACCTACGCAAGGCGGTCTTGTCAAGAAGCCACCATGTTATCCGGGTATCCACCAGCTATACCTTTTGCTCATCAGGCTATCCCTTCGGCTCATTTGTTACTGCCAATCCCTGAAACCTGTTCACGCCCCAATTTGGGGAGGGGCGTGCGCCGTATGTCAACCTTGTGCCTCGGCCTCCCTTGAGCAGCAGTTGAATGAGGATGGATGTCCGCTTTGTCGAACGATACGGGGGGCAGTCCGGTGCGGAAAAATGATTTCACGGATACAAGCAGTATAAAGAGCTATCAGCCAAGCGGTTTGTTAATATGCCTATGGTGTAAATACCAAAACTTGCGGTTTCGGCTCCAGTGCACATTTGATAACAAGTACTCCTATTAGGTAGATTGACCAATTGTAATATAAGACTTTCTAAAGTAAGGGTACAACTTTTGAAGGAAGTAGATCTTTTGGGAAACTATTGGGAAATGCAAAATAAGGGGGAACTCATGAAGGGAGAAATGAAATACAGAAGCGATGGGGTGTAGGTTTATTGGTGGTCAAAACCTATTGGTCGAGAATTGTAGCCGTTTAGAGAAGAAGGCTTATGGATATGTCTTCTTTGCATTCATTTAAGTTGGCGCCGCATCAATACCCAAAAGGGAGCATACAAAACCGCAAATAAAATCAGCCCCAACAACCCGATATACGGAATATAATAGGGCCAAATGGGCATCCCAAGAGCCTCTGCCGCAATGGGGGCATGGCCGAGAAACATGTAGTTGGCGTTGGGGATAAGCCAAACGGCCACGCCAATGGGAATCGCCAAGACGGCTGTAATGCCCAATGTCCGAAAGATGCCGCGAAAGGTGGGGCGCATGTCATAGGCCAATACCAAATATAAAGGAGTGGCCACCAAAAGGGCATGCCAAAAGAAAAACGGCGCGGCATAAATGTCCTCGTAGGGCAACTCCGGCAGAAGAAGTCCAGCAAGCCCACCGCCCAATCCCCAATAGTACCCCGCCTCGAACGCCCAGAACTTGCGGGTAAGGGCGGCATAGGAAAGGGTTATCGCCGAGATGTCGCAAAGGTGGAAGGGTAGCCCCTCGGCAAGCGACCAAAACCCGCCTTGTACCTCCAAAGTGGTAATCCAGCCATAAAACCCGATGAAGGCCATTGTCAAAAAACGGGCCATATTTTGTTGTTGCGTGGGTGTTCGGTAATACCTTGCAACAAGGCCCATAATCAATAAAAACAGGAAAGTAAGGCCAAGGGCAATCAGGTGATATGGGCCATACCAGACAAAAGGAGGAGGAGGTTGGGTAGGCATAACAAGGTTATGGTTATTTCGGACGAACCTTTACCGCTGGCGCTTCATCCGGCAGGTTCGGTGCAGATGGTTGGGCTGTTGCTTCGGCTTCTGCCTGTTTTTTTGCTTCGTATTGGGCCTTTAGTCGTGCCAGGTTTTCTTTGGTCCACTTTTCGTTTTCGGCGTCTTGTTTTTCCATAAACTTATAAATGGGATAGACTCCGGCTGCCATTAAAAGTGCAACGGCCAAAAACAAGATCACAGACATCACTTCAAAAGACATATTCTCTCCGTATTTTAAGGACAATCAGCACAAGAAAAATTACCATAATATAAGCGTTTTATGACCCAAAATCTGGTTCGGGTAGTGGATGTCTATCCCTATCGCCTAACGGCAGATGGATTTCGCTTTTTGCTGCTTCGTAGGGCAGCGGGAACCCTCTATACAGGCCAATGGCGTATGGTGGGCGGAAAAATTCAGCAGGATGAAACGGCATGGCAGGCGGCGCTTCGGGAGTTGATAGAGGAAACGAGCCATCCGCCCCGGATTTTTTGGGCCTTGCCCTCGGTGAATACTTTTTATAGTTGGACCATGGACGCCGTATTGCTGACCCCAGCCTTTGCTGCGGAATTGGAAGGCGACCCTATCCTAAACCATGAACACGACCATTTTGGCTGGTTTACCGCCGAAGAAGCCCTACGGTTGCTGGTGTGGGAAGAACAAAAAAGACTTCTTGCCCTTACAAATTGGTACTTACAAACAGGGGTAATCTTGCCAGACTGGATGATCCCACATAGGTGATTTTTCGCGGCCTATGGCTCTGAATCATGTAATTTCGTAACTTAGCTTGGCTTTTTTACCAATCTCCTATGACAGAACAGGCTGAACACAAGCCGGAAAATCCGTTAGACGCCGACATCCAGTGGTTGGAAGGCGTGGGGCCGAATAGGGCTGCTATTTTCCGAAAAGCAGGGATCCATACCTTTCGAGACTTGTTCCGGTTTTATCCAAGACGATACTTAGACCGCTCGACCGTCACGCCCATTAGACAGCTACAAGAAGGTATTGCTACCACCATAGTAGGACGGGTTGTTTCCCAGAACATGATAGAAGGTGGACGAAAACGCTTTGAAATGCAGGTGGAAGATGAGTCTGGTGGACGGCTTAACTGTGTATGGTTCAATGGGCATCAGTGGGTGCGGCGGTTGTTCACCAACGGCGAATTGGTGGCCCTGCACGGTATGCCGCAAAAATATGGCCGAACGTTCTCCATTTCTCACCCCGAATACGACAAATTGGAGGCAGATAAAACTTCCGTAACCACCGGACGCATCATTCCACTTTATCCTGGTGGGCAGGCTTGGGAGCGAGTAGGTCTCTCTAATAAGGTACTCCGACATATTATATATGGCTTGTTCAAGAAATATGGCCTGCTCTTAGAGGAAAACTTGCCCGAAACGGTCATTCGCAAATACGACCTTATGGAAGGCCGTGTGGCGCTCCGAGCTATCCACTTCCCTAAATCAGAAGAAGAACGCGAGTTGGCGCAATATCGGCTGAAGTTCGAGGAATTTTTCTTCCTACAACTGCTCTTGGCCACAACCCGCCAGCAGGTCAAAAAAACCGCTGATGGCCTTGTTTTCGAATCACCGGGTACGTATTTCGCGCGTTTCACCCAAGAGGTTTTGCCCTTTAAACTAACCAATGCACAGCTAAAAGCCATAACCGATGTCATTACCGATACCCGTAGTGGCTATCCGATGAACCGTCTGGTGCAAGGAGATGTGGGCAGTGGAAAAACAGTCGTGGCTATTGCTGCGATGATGCACGCCATAGACAGCGGGTTTCAGTCGGCTTTTATGGCCCCTACCGAAATTCTTGCCGAGCAACACTACCAAAGTTTGCGGCGGTATTTAGAACCGTTGGGACTCAAGGTACACCTCTTGGTGGGCGGCCAGCACAAAAAACGACGTACCGAAATCCTGAACGATCTGGCAACGGGCGAAGCCCAAATTGCCGTCGGGACACATGCCATTATCGAGGATAAGGTGGTATTTAAGGCACTTGGGATGGCCATTGTGGATGAACAACACCGCTTTGGGGTTATGCAACGTGCCCGCATGTTCGACAAAGGCCAACGCCCACATATGTTGCTGATGACGGCTACGCCCATTCCGCGTTCCCTCGCGATGACGGTTTATGGAGACTTGGACGTGACCATCATGAATGAACTTCCCGCCAACCGGAAGCCGATCCAAACCCAACTCCGCAACGAGGCCCGACGCGGCGAGGTCTATGAGTTTATCCGCTCCGAACTCCGCGCCGGACGGCAGGCGTATATCGTGTATCCATTGGTAGAGGAAAGCGAAAAACTCGATTTGAAGGATGCCGAAAATGGCTTCGAGCAAATTACAGAAACCTTCCGCCCATACAAGGTGGGCTTGGTGCATGGCCGTATGCTGCCCTACGAAAAAGACGAAGAAATGCAACGCTTTAAGTCGGGAGAATTGGATATTTTAGTGGCGACTACCGTGATAGAAGTGGGCGTAGATGTCCCCAATGCTTCCGTGATGGTCATTGAACACGCCGAGCGCTTTGGCCTAAGCCAACTGCATCAATTGCGTGGACGGGTGGGGCGTGGAAGCGAGCAAAGCTATTGCGTCTTAATGGCCGACTATAAACAATCTGCCGAGGCGAAAATCCGCTTAGAGGTGATGGCCCAAACAACCGATGGCTTTGTGATCTCGGAAGAAGACCTGAAATTACGCGGAGCAGGAGACTTCTTCGGCACACGGCAAAGTGGTCTTCCCGACCTCAAAATTGCGAATATCACCCAAGATGCCGACATTTTGGCCCAAGCCCGTGAAGCCGCTTTTGCGTTGGTGACCCAAGACCCACACCTCCGCACGCCCGAAAACCTTGCCACCCGCGCCCATTTCTCAAGGTCGGCTCCTCAAAGTTTGGGTATGGCCCGCGTAGGGTGAGGTTTATACGCATCCCAAGGTTCTGGAGAAATTATATTTAAAACCACCAACCCAAACTTAAAGTAGGAATGATTGGGAAAATACTCACCTGCTTAATTTTAGTTTCCGATTTTATTATTCCTAAAATAGGGTCAATTTCAATTTCTTTTTCTGGATAGACATAAAAGGGATTTTTATGAGAATAAACATTGTAAATACTTAGTATTGTGCTACGTTTTTTTTGCTTAAGTTCTCTACGAACCCCCAAATCTAAATGATGGGTTGCAGGTAACCTAAAGGCATTCCTTCCACCATACCAAACCACTTCTTGGCTACTAATGGTATAGCTTTGTGCAGGAAACGTAATGGCCTGCCCCGATCCATAAGTCCAAGCAAGGGGGGTGCATTTCAAAAGTTGTCAGCTTTCTGCATTAGTAGCTTGATGACCTGCTCCCAGTTAGACATTGTATAGAAGTGTTCTTTGAAAACCTGCCTGTTGACGTGCTTTTGGGGTCTAATTTTTTATAGGGAGCCAACAACTCCATTAAGGTTTCTTTTGTATCTTGGATAGGAGACATATGGCGTTTAAAATGAAACCTGAAAAATTCTATGTTAAACGTTCCGTTAAGGAAATATGTCTCCTTTTTTCTTCTTCTTTACACTTTTGTCATGTACTTAGATCTCGGCTAATCATCTATATGACACCAAACTTTTATCCACAACCAAGTTAGTCTAATGGTACAAGTGTACAAATCTAAAATTGGGTTGGAATTGGTTATTCCCATTGCCCTGGTGCTCGGAACGGTATTGATATTGTCCGCATGGGAAGAGCCACGTTGGGTTGGGCCATTGATTATTTTAGCAGTTGGGAGCTTTATTTACTATGTTTTTACAACGACATACTATGTGATTGATCAGAATATGCTGAGGGTCAAGTCTGCGTTTTTTATTGATTTGAAAATAGATATTCAAGACATACACACCATTGCGGAAACCCGTAATCCACTCAGCGCGCCCGCAATATCATTAGATCGCTTAGAGGTCCGGTACGGCCATCATGGCAGGGTGCTTATTTCTCCGAAAGACAAGGCTGGATTTATTCGCGAGATACAGCACATCAACCCCCATGTTGTGGTCCGCTTGAAAGGGGATTTCGTTCCTTAAGGATATAACAAAAGAGAGATAAAGGCCAAAGGCCAAAAGAATTTTACAAAACCACTTGTCGAAAAGCCCTTTCGTATTTACATCTTCATGGTTAAGCGCTTGCACTCTTCGGTGAATATCCGGAAATTAGCGCCCTATTTGCCATTTAATTTGGACCTCCTACTATATGAATTGGTTGGTTGATTTACTGACGGACAAAAGCACCATTGCCTATACCTTGCTGGTCTATAGCATAGTAATAGCACTTGGGGTCGGGCTTGGGAAAATAAAGATCTGGGGGATATCTTTTGGGATTGCTTGTGTATTATTTGTGGGCTTGGGTGCTTCTTTTCTGGGTTTTGAAGTGAACCATGAGGCCCTGCATTTTGCCAAAGAACTTGGGCTTATTCTGTTTGTTTACACCATCGGTCTGCAAGTGGGGCCTGGTTTTTTTGCCTCGCTTCGCCGAGAAGGACTTAAACTGAATGGACTTGCTGCGCTGATTGTAGGGGTAGGGGGTGTGCTCGTGATTGCCCTGCACTACATGACCGAACTGCCAATGGCCACATTGGTGGGCATTATGTCGGGTGCTGTAACCAATACGCCCGGATTGGGAGCGGCCCAACAGACATTGGCCGATTTAGCGGCGCAGAATCCTGCAATAGCGAATGCCCCGGTTGCTGCTGGATATGCCCTTGCCTATCCGTTTGGCGTACTCGGTATTGTTCTCACCATGCTCATTCTAAAACGAATCCTTCAGGTAAATATTCCGGCAGAAGCCCGGCTACACAACAAAAAACAGGTGGCCATTAATCCCGCCCCCAGTACCATTACCCTTACCGTCAAAAATCCTATGGTCTTTGGGCGCCCCGTGAAAGCCATTCGGGATATTCTAAAAAGTAATTTGGTCGTTTCGCGGATTTATCAGAACGGGAAAATTTCCCCAACCACCGGAGAAACCATTCTTCAAGAAAATGATGTGGTGCTGATTGTCGCCAATCGTGAGGACTTTGACCGCCTCCGGATGGTTGTGGGTGAGGACAGTAAAATGGATCTTTCCAAAACGCCGCAACAAGATTTGGTTTCGCGACGCATCAACATTACACGGAAAGAAGCGTATGCCAAAACTTTGGCCGAATTAGATGTAATCCATCGGTTTAATGTGACCATTACCCGCGTGTATCGCTCTGGTATTGAATTTATTCCGGATGGACGGACGCACCTGCAATTTGGGGACACCGTGACGGTTATTGGGGATGAGGTACACATCGAGGCGTTGGCGCGGGAATTTGGTAATTCACCCAAACGCCTCCGAACCCCGAATGTGGCTTCGTTGTTCTTGGGTATAGCCGCAGGAGTACTACTGGGTAGTATTCCTTTTAATATCCCTGGTGTGCCGGTTCCGGTTAAACTGGGTTTGGCAGGTGGTCCACTGGTAGTAGCCATCCTAATCAGTCGGTATGGTGGTAATATCGCCTTTAATACATATGTAAAACCAAGTGCAAATCTCATGTTGCGTGAGTTGGGTATTGTGTTATTTTTGGCAAGTGTTGGCCTTTCTGCTGGTACTGGTTTTGTCGAAACCCTTGTTGGAGGGGATGGCCTGTACTGGTTATTGTTAGGAGCGCTGATTACCTTGATCCCGTTGCTGGTGGTTGCGCCAATTGCCCGCTTTGTGTTTCGGCTAAATTATATGGAGTTGTGTGGCTTGCTCGCGGGTGCCTCTACCGATCCGCCCGCACTTTCCTTTGCCAATGAAACTACCGGAACCGATGCGCCCGCCGTTACGTATGCTGCCGTTTATCCGTTTACCACGTTTTTGCGGATTATGGCGGCGCAGTTACTGATTTTATTTTTTATGTAGGGTCGCTTATAGAAAGCCCAAAAAAGGGCTTGCATTGTGCTTTTGATCTTCGTATATTGGCGATCACAACAAAGACTTTTCATGGCTCAAGATACAAGAGGCCGGGACTTCCAAAGAGTTTCCGGCCTCTTGGTTTTTCGGTAAAGCCTTCACGCAACAGATCGTACAGAGGACAAGCCTCCATCCACCGCCAGTACTTGGCCCGTAATCCAGCTACTTTGGTTGTGATCCAACAAAAACACGATCGCCTTGGCTACATCATCGGGTTCTCCGATTCGTCCGAGCGCATGAAGGGCGGCAGAACTTTTCTCTGCGGCTTCGGTTGCCGTGAGATGTTGTGTCATGGGGGTTCGAACCAATCCGGGCGCCACCGCATTGACACGCACGCCCCGTTTGGCATAGGTGGCCGCAGCAGAGCGGACCAAGCCATTGATCCCTGCTTTTGCCGCTGCAATGGCTTCGTGATTTTGTAGCCCATGTTGTGAAACCGATGAGGAAACGAGCACAATGGCGCCCCCTTGACGGAGCATGGTGCGGGCAGCAGTCTTCAAAATAAAGAATGACGTATCTAAATTTTGCCGAAGGGTCAAATACCAGTCTTCAGGTGTAGTAAGGTGGGCTGGCTTCAGCAAAAGCGATCCGATACAATTGACCACACCATCCAAGCCTCCCATTTGGGCTTCCGCTTGTTGAACGACGTGGGCCACTTCCTCTGGCTTCGTGGCATCGGCCACCAGTCCCACTACATTTCTTTCATGGAGCAGGGGGTGTAATTTTTCCTGTACACGGCCCACTCCCACCAACTGATGCCCTTGTTGGTGCAATAAGCGAATCACGGATTGACCAATGCCACCGCTGGCGCCAAAAACGAGATAACGTGCCATCTAAGATTTCCGGTTAAGTACGGGTTCCACCTGCCCCCAATAGCGACGGCTGATGGTGATTTTTTTGTTGTTTGTTAATACGGCAATATAAGCGCCATTAAAATGTGGTTGAATGGCTTTCACTTTTTCGATGGCCAAGATGCTGGATCTATGTACCCGGACAAATTTTTGGGGGTCTAAAAGGCTGGTCATGCGTTCCATGGTTTCCCGCAACAAATGGCTCCGGTTTGCGACATGTAATACTACATAGTCTCCGGCAGCCTCTATCCAGTCAATGTCTTGTACTGGGATAAATTCCATGATATTTCGGGTACGTACCGAAAATCGTTCCGGGTATTGGGGCTTACGTTCTTCTTGACGAGCCGCAAGCAAGGATGTAATCTTTTCAGATAGATCACTGTTTTCGATAGACTTAAGCTGGTAGATTGCACGGTCTAAAGCTTTGAAGAACCGATCGTCGTCATAGGGCTTTAGCAAGTAATCCAACGCGTGAAAGTCGAAGGCCTTAACCGCATATTGGTCATAGGCTGTCACAAAGATGACCACGGGTAGTTCTTCGGGGGTGAGTGCTTCCAATACCGAAAACCCGTCTCCGTCTGGCATCTGAATGTCTAAAAAGACGATGTCCGGTTTCTCGGTTTTGATGGCGGCAAGGGTTGTAACCCCTCGGTCGGTTTCGGCAACCACCGTTATTTCGGGGCGTTCTTTGAGTAGCAGACGAATAGTATCGCGCGCCAACGATTCATCATCTGCGATAACAACACGGGTCATAAGCCAGACACGTTAGGTTTGGGTAAGGTTATTGTTGCGGAAGTAGAGGTTTGTCTAAGTATGGCATATCTATCGTCACCAAAAGTCCACCTAATTCTGAACGGCCAAAAGTGACATACCCACTTGGGCCATAAAGTTCACGTAAGCGATTTTGGGTGTTTTGTAGTCCAACTCCTTGTTTTTTAGGCGCTTCGGTAAGGCCAGGGCCATCATCGGCCACTTCCAGCATCAGCCGATCCTGTTTTTTTCGTGCTCGTACAGAGACCTTTCCAGCATCTGCATGGGGAGCAATGCCGTGTTTGATGGCGTTTTCGACCAAGGGCTGAAGCAGCAAGTTGGGGACATAAGCCTGCATAGCCTCTGAATCAATCTGGAAATTGATCTTCAGACGTTCATTAAAACGGACCAATTCGATATCCAAGTACCGTTGTAGAAAAGCCACTTCTTGGCTTAAGGGTATTTCTTGTTCTCCCTTGGATTCCAATACCACACGCAGAAAGTCTGCCAACTTACCAAGCATGGTAATGGCGCGTTTGGACTCGTTCTGACGAACCAAACTTGCGATTGCATTCATGGTATTAAACAAGAAGTGGGGTTGCAATTGCATCTTTAAAGCCATGAGTTGGGCTTGTACCAACTGCACTTGGAGCATGGCGGCTTGTTGCTCACGGTTATGGTATCGGCGATAATAATCGGATGCGTAAAAAAGTCCGACGACCAGCCCATATGTCAGAATATTGATTTGTGCGCGGAGGGTAAGGTGAACTTTCCAGAGTTCAAGGTTCATTGTGTCGTGCAATCCCAAAATACGAAAGGCGGCCAGATTGCCCAATGCCTGAATGCCAAGCAACAATCCCATAACCACTAAATGAATCCCTATCCATTTAGGCCAGTTTTTAGGCGGGTCTAAAGGTAAACGTTGTGCCGTCATCCATGCGCCCGGAGTCATGATCATCCAAAGATACCAATTCGAGAAGGTAGTGGTGATGGCATAGACAGGATTAAAGACCTGCTCTGCCAAAACAGCGTTTAGGTAATAGTAGCTCAGGGCGATGAGGGCCGGAAAGTTCCAGCCGAAAAACAAAATTAACCATGTCTTAGGGGCGCGCCAACGAAAAAGGGGCGGCATGGGCGCAAGTGGAGCAAGGGTTAGGGCATTCACGGCATTTAAAATTAACACAAATTCAGGAAAGACCTTGGATGAAATTTATCCCTAAAGAAGACCTAGTCAAATGGTAGGCTCTCTTTTAGGTGAGGAAGACGCATTAGAGGATGTTTACGTCGCAATCACATCAAAGGCGGAAACAACGGTATGGTACATTATTTTTTTAGCGATTACCACGATTTAAGAACGCTTTTTAACATAGCGTGATGGATGCGTATGAACAATCGTATTTCGGTAGGGGGAATGACGGCTGCGACGAAAGGCAACAAAGGGAGGTTGCGTGCAGCCAGCTATCCGAAAACCGGCGTACCTGAACAAGTACGCCGGCTATTCATCTTGATCAGCGGCTTAAAGTCCTTCATAGACTGTTTCTAAAGCCCGGCGCATGGTCCATGCACGGTCGCTTGCATTTTTAGCGTGCTGGGCGGTTGTGAGTGCATTTTCTAAGCCCATTCGGAGGTCGTTTGTCAGTGGCTCGTTTGCAATTAGGGTGCGTGCTGTTTGCATATAAATTGCAGCACATCCCGCTGCATCCCCTTTATTATAGGCTTCGGAGCCTTTTGCAATGCTTTGTTCAATGCGGTTTTTTGCCCTTCTAAAGCCCGTTCCTGCCTCACGTTGTTGCCAACTATGGTATTCGTCTCTCCGGTATTGATCTGTATTGTTGTTGTGTGTTTTTTTCGTTCCGCCCCGAGCTGCCGATACTTCGGAGGGTGGGATAAGTACTGCATCAATTACATGAATTACCCCATTGCTGGCCGCGATATCTGCCTGCACCACCCGTGCATTCTGAACCGTTAGCCCAATAGGAAGGGGTGCTCCATTGACTGTTCTGGCGCTACTGGTTGTGAGTAGTGCATCGGAACCTACCCGCCCGGAAACCACATGATAGGTGAGAATGGCCCTGAGACGGTCTTTGTTTTCCGGCTTTAAAAGGCTTTGAAGGGTGCCTTGGGGTAACTTCGCAAAAGCGGCATCGGTGGGGGCAAAGACCGTAAAGGGCCCGTCACCAGAAAGGGTGCTCGCCAAGCCAGCAGCACGTATCGCTGCCAAAAGGGTTTTGAAAGACCCTGCACCTTCTGCGGTTTGTACAATGTTCTGAGACTGCGCGAAGGCAAACAAGGGAAATAATTTGACCAAAAAAGCCAATAGCAACAAACGGTTTTTCATAAAAGAATGGAGTTAGAATGTATTAAAATCGGGTGGACTTACAACCAATTTATCATTCAATATGAATTGTGAACAGCCTATAACGTTCAAGGGAAGCCCTAAAACGTTATGTGGACGGCCTAAAGAGGCGAAGGGTGTGTATTGATCGGTAAGGCTTTTTGGAGTACCACTCGCTTTTCTTGCCATGCACCTTACCCTGCGTCCGTGAAAATGGGACCATGTCAGTATCATATTTAACTTTCAGAGAATCTGTTCGTCTAAAAATGACATACAACTTACTTCAAGAATATCATGAAAACGATTCAAGACTTTACCCTTTACTCCGTTGAGGAAGCCACCGAAGCAAATATAAGAGGTGGTGCCTATAGATCTCGCCGACAAGTGTTTGCAAGACCGGAAGCAGGCACTTTTGTAAAACGGCAAGTACGGGTTTATGAAGAAGGTTCTCTTGTGAATGGCCTGCCCATTTCATACCCACTTTACACACCCACAGATCCAGGGACACCACCTCAACTTCCTTGAGCCAAAGACATACCACTTTGGGTGTCGCTATGATATTTAAAAGGCTTTTGGGTTTTGTTTCCAAAAGCCTTTTTTGTGATACGAACCTCCACACCAATTAATAAAGGCCCATCTCGTCTTTGGCTAAAAGCGTATATTTAGACATCTTGTCCTCAAAAAAGTACATTGTCATGCACTTTCCCATCTACATTCCAATTGGGTTTGCAAGGGTTCATCCCCATTTTTTATTCGAGACCTTGGCCTATTTTATGGGCTTTAGGTTTTATTTGTGGCTACGCAAACAACAGAACGACCCCATTTCGACATCAGACCGGTTATCTATTTTTATTGGTGCCTGTGCCGGCGGATTACTCGGTTCGCACCTATTAGGTTTTTTAGAAAGCCCTGAGCATTGGGTTGACTGGCGAAATTTGGCCAATAAAACCGTGGTAGGGGGACTTCTTGGGGGGCTAATTGGGGTGGAATGGACAAAGAAAATCATCGGGGTAACGGTTTCTTCCGGAGATATGATGACCTATCCGCTGATAGTAGGCCAGTTGATTGGACGCATTGGTTGTACCCTAACAGGTGTTTCGGATGGAACGTGGGGGGCACCCAGTACCCTGTCTTGGGCCTTTGATGCCGGAGATGGGATACTGCGACACCCCACACCCTTGTATGAAGTACTGTTTCTGGCGGCAATGGCGGTGGGGTTGTGGGGCCTGGAACGTCGTTTTATTCTGACCGATGGAAGCCGATTTCGGCTATATTTGGCGGGTTATCTGTTCTTTCGTTTTTGGATAGAGTATATCAAGCCTGTTTATGTTTGGCCAATCGGCTTCTCCACCATTCAAGTCGCTTGTTTAGCAGGATTGCTCTACTACCGCAGGATTTTCTGGAAACCCCAACAGATATTTCAGAAACACCGTACAAAGAAGTGCGAAAAATAGGACGTTTATCATTCCTCTCTACCAACGCTTTTATGGCCTTAAAAAATATGGTCTGCCTCCGTGCAGCTACCATCCAAGATTTAGATATCCTTCGATACTGGGATGAGCAGCCCCATACCATTGCCTCAGATCCGAATGACGACTGGAACTGGGAGGTTGAACTTTGCCATACACCCAATTGGCGGGAACAATTGATCGCTGAACGAGAGGGGCAACCCATTGGTTTTATTCAAATCATAGATCCGGCATTGGAAGAAACCCATTATTGGGGACATGTGCCGCCCAACCTGCGGGCCATAGACATTTGGATTGGCGAGGCCTCCGACTTGGGCAAAGGGTATGGGACCGAGATGATGCGTCTGGCTTTAGAAAAGTGTTTCGCCAATCAACAGGTAGAGGCCGTATTGTTGGATCCTTTGGTATCGAATACAAGGGCCATACGGTTCTATGAGCGACTTGGCTTCCGGTTTGTGGAACATCGTTGGTTCGATGAGGATTATTGCGCCGTTTATCGCTTAGATCGTGCTGACTGGATTGCACGTTCGCGTTAAATTGTCCATTGCACTTGGAATCACTTCATTCAAGCGAAAAACCTCCACCTCTTTTTAAGTAAAAAAGCAAAACCGTGCATTCAAATAGAACAAGCATTCTGGTTTTCTGTTGGAAGTGTTTTTTGACTTATTTTATCTTCCTAAACTGTGATACGATTTATCTATTTTGATCTGGATGACACCTTGTTGGATCATCATCATGCCCAAGAACAAGCGTTGGCAGCTTGCTTCACTGCATTCGATTGGGGCATGGCCACATTAACGGAACTTCAGGCCGTTTATCATCACATCAACGTTCGGTTGTGGGCAGATTATGCACAAGGCCGAGTGTCTAAAATGGAGCTGAATAGCCAACGGTTCTCCGAAACGATTGCCACCCTAGAAGCCTCTGTAACAGAAGAAGACTTTAGACACCTTTATCTGAATCACTATTCCAAATGTTGGCGATACATAGCTGGAGCAGACCATGCTTTTCGCACCTTAGCGAACCGTTTTCCCGTGGGAATTTTGACCAATGGTTTTGTGGAGATCCAGTCGGAGAAGTTGGCACGGTTCCCTGAACTTCGTGCGTACTCTAAGGAAGTGGTGATTTCCGAAGAGGTGGGCGTATTAAAACCACATCCTACCCTCTTCCGTTGGGCTGCCGAAAAAACGGGGGTTACACCAGCAGAAATTCTGTGTGTGGGGGACTCCCTCGCTTCCGACGTCATGGGGAGTTTACGTGCTGGATGGCAAGCGGCTTGGTTCCGGCCTTCTGCTACTACAGCCGAAATCCCAATAGGTGCGTTTGCTTTTGCTCGCTGGGAAGAACTTTTTCGCTTTGTGTCTGAACAGTCCGATTAAATAACCACCAAAAACATAATGAAATAATTGGTACTTTTCAATTTACTTATACCTATTCATTTACTAGACGAAATATGCTCTTTTGTAACGCCTAACGACCTTGATTAGCTGTATTGGATTCCTATCAGGCAACGGTAACGGCTGGCCGAAAGGCATACATGATTGTGGCCTCCCCTCGGTAAGAAGTGTTAGACCTCTCTTAATATTAGATTAGACTATTTTTAATCCTGAAACATGCGCCAAACCCAACCGTTTAGGTTCCGTTCTAACAATTAAACGGACTTTAAAATGGATCAAACTTGGCTTTGGATTGGCTTTAACCTTTTCATTTTGATCATGCTGGCCCTAGACCTCGGTGTTTTTAATCGAGACAATCATGAGGTAAGTATTCAAGAAGCCCTCACTTGGAGTGGAATTTGGGTTTCGTTGGCAATGGTCTTCAATTTTGGGGTTTACACCTTTATGGGGGAAGAGAAAGGCATTGCTTTTCTAACCGGATACTTGATTGAGAAGTCGCTCAGTGTGGACAATATTTTCGTTTTTGTACTCATTTTTTCATACTTCAGCGTACCCGCTCGATATCAACACCGAATTTTATTTTGGGGCATTCTGGGGGCACTGGTCATGCGTGCCATTTTTATCTTTGCAGGCGTGGCCCTCATTAAACAATTCCATTGGATAATTTATGTATTTGGTGCATTTCTGATCTTTACTGGGTTCAAAATGATCCTCCAAAAAGAAAAGCAGTTCGAGCCAAACAAAAATCCACAGGTTAGGCTTTTTAAGAAGTTCATGCCCGTTACCTCACAATTGCATGGCCAAAGGTTTTTTGTAATCGAAAATGGTGTACGCCACGCAACCCCGCTTTTCATTGTATTGTTATTAATAGAAGTAACGGATCTAATTTTCGCGGTGGACTCCATACCCGCCATTCTTGCTATTACCGATGATGCCTTTATTGTTTATACCTCCAATGTATTTGCCATTTTAGGGCTTCGTTCGCTGTATTTTGCATTGGCTGGCATTACGCAATACTTCCATTATCTCAAATGCGGCTTGGCGGCGGTGCTCATGTTTGTGGGGACAAAAATGGTGATGGTAGATTATTACAAAGTTCCGACGGAAATTTCACTTGCGGTGATCGCGATTATCTTGGCATTCTCGGTTTTGGCCTCTATCTTGTATCCACCAAAAGAAGTGGAACAAGTTGCAGAAATCCCATGACCTTTAGCGATCAACTGAGCCAAGTAATCCGCACTATTCCCGATTTTCCTAAGCCAGGAATACAGTTCAAGGATATTACGCCCATTTTACAAGACCCGGCGCTTCTTCGTGCCACTGCCGATGCCCTTGCCGAGCCATACCGAAATAGGGGAATTGAAAAAGTGGTAGGGATAGAGTCTCGGGGTTTTTTATTTGCCTTAATGATTGCCGAGCGGCTGAATGCTGGCTTTGTTCCTGTACGAAAACCTGGTAAACTACCCGCCACAACCATTCAGGCCTCTTATGCGTTAGAATATGGGTTTGACACCCTCGAAATGCACGCCGACGCTTTAAAAGCCAATGAAAGGGTGTTGATACATGACGATGTTTTGGCAACGGGGGGGACTGCAGAGGCTGTTGCGGGCTTGGTAACACAACTTGGGGCCAATGTAATCGGGTATTCCTTCCTGATTGAATTGGGATTTTTAAATGGCCGGGATCGTATCAGGCAAACCACCGTTCAAGCGTTGATCCGTTATTAAACCAAATTGAAGACCATGAAGCATTGGATGTATCGTATCGGGGGGCTGTTGGGCCTATTGTTTTTGTTGACATCGAATGGGTGTGATCCGGTTGGACCTACGGATACCGTCACGTTAACCGCCAATAAAGAATTTTTCTTTACCTTTGCAAGTGGTGACGGGCAGACGAAAACCCGTTCTTTGACGTCTGATAACAAAATTGACATCACAGACGTACTTGCTGCCCAAAATTTCACCAAAGCGGCTCTTTCTTCCGGAACATTAGACTCGGCTGTTTTGGAGGTCATTTTCCCAACAGGCGTACCCATCTCGTTCTTAAAAACGGTAACTCTCAGTTTCTCGGCACCGGGCCTTTCGGCGCTTGAGGTAGCTACCCAAACGAGTTTTCCCTCTGGTGTAAATGAGGACACCGTAACGTTAACCATAGATGCGATCAAAGACATTACCCCGTTTTTACGCGCAGATTCTTTTTCCGGAAACCTGAATCTTACGGCCAACTCGTTATTATTGAACCGTGAGTATGAATTAAATGTGCGACTTAAACTGCTGGCAAGGGTCAATTTTTGATTTAAGAAACGTTTATAAAGCGACCACCGCGAGGGCAATCGCTTTATAAACGCAGCATTTAGCCTTTGTTATACCTGAGCGGCAATACAGGAAATCTCAACTTTTACCCCACGTGGGAGTTTAGATACCTCCACTGTGACACGCGCAGGCGGCGACTCATTGAAGTAGCGCGAATAAACCTCGTTCATTTGCGCAAAATCGTCCATAGAGGCCAAAAATACCTCACAACGCGCCACGTCGCGATACGACATACCAGCCGCTTTGAGTACTGCACCTAGATTTTCCAGAACCTGTATGGTCTGGTTTTCTATGTCGGCATCGGTCAAAACAGTATTGGTTTTGGGATCAATCGGGATTTGGCCAGAACAATATAGGGTTTTTCCAACCTGTATCGCTTGGCTGTAGGGTCCGATGGCCGCAGGCGCATGGGGTGTGTTGATCACTTCTCGTTTCATATTGATGGATAGCGTTAGGGGTTTTACATGAAACCTAACAGTACCAAAAACGGACATCCAAAAAAGCCAATTATCAACGAAAATGGATTTAGGACTTCAAGGAAAAGTAGCTTTTGTATCGGGCGCAAGTACCGGCCTGGGATTTGCAGTTGCCCAAGCCCTCCACAACGAAGGGGCAAAGGTGGCCATTTGTGGCCGAGACCACGAAAGAATTGAACAAGCAGCGGCCAGAATAGGAAATGGGGTTTTGCCGCTGTGTTGTGATGTGGTCCAAGAACAAGAGGTTCAGGCTACGGTAGCCAACGTTTTACATCACTTTGGCAAACTTAATATTTTGATAACGAATGCAGGAGGGCCGCCATCTGGCTTCATCAGTGATTTTTCGGCACAGGATTGGCAACATGCACTAGAACTGAACCTGATGAGTACCATAAACCTGTGTCGATATGCACTACCTGCGCTTAAACAGGCTGCAGTACAGGAATACCATGCGCGGATTTTGATGATCACCTCCATATCGGCCAAACAACCCATTCCCAACCTATACCTATCGAATGTTGCACGCGCGGGGGTGCAGGGATTTGCGAAAAGCCTTTCGGAAGAAGTTGGGTCGCTGGGTATTACGGTCAATACCCTCTTGCCCGGTTTTACCAAAACAGAGCGATTGGAGGCGTTACGGCAGGCAACAGAACAGCAGACGGGGCAGTCAGGTGAGGATGTTGAGGCCAATTGGGCAGCAGCCAACGCGCTCAAACGGCTGGGGGAACCGGAAGAATTTGCGGCTGCGGCTACTTTTTTGGCTTCTAAACCTGCGGCCTACATCACAGGAATTGCGCTTCCTGTGGATGGTGGCCGGGCAAAAGGATTGATGTAATGAAACAATATTCATTATCGGCTCCTTCTTTGGGAGCTTGGACACGCTACACGTTCTATGGATGGTTTTTAGGGGTTGTGCTCATCTTATTGTTCTCGTCTATATTAGATGGGATTGGTATAGAAGGAATGCAGTTCTACTTGGGCCTCGGTATGGGAGCAGGCATTGGCACCATGCAATGGTGGCTCCTCAAAAAACATGGGGGCATTAGCCTAAAGTGGGTCTGGTTTCTGATTCTCGGTCTTACAAGCCCTTTTGTCGCTTTCGACTTGCTATTCAAAGCGATACTCCCCTATAAACTGGCTGTTTGTCTTGTATTGGGTGCTATTCTATCTGGAAGTTTGCAAATATTTGTTCTTCGGGATTATAGTCCTAAAGCCAGATGGTGGGTGACTTATGCATGTAGTGGCTGGATACTGGCTTTGGGGAGTATTTTGGCAATGGATTACACCAAACTACTTTCCCCATACGTCAATAATTTATTCATCGCTTTTATGAATCTCTTGCTGATACTGTCCGGAGGGTTGCTGTTAGGTGTGGTGACAGGAACTGGATTACGCAAAATACTGCACGCTTGAGCTTCGTATTTGCCAAATTTTTCGACAAATACAAGAGTAGGTTAATGTATTATGCAAAGTTAATTAAAATCTAAATAATCACTCCCTATGAGCAATCGTACCCTGACCATTTTAAAACCAGACTGCGTTCGTAAAAACCTGATTGGTACTGTTACTAAGCACGTAGAAGAAGCGGGATTCAAAGTGCTGGCCATGAAGTTGGTTAAACTGACCAAAGCCGAGGCGGAAGGCTTCTATGCAGTGCATCGTGGCCGCCCGTTCTTTGAAGAACTGACCACTTTTATGTCCAGTGGGCCTTGCGTACCCATGATCCTCGAAAAAGAAAATGCCGTTGCCGCATTTCGTACCTTGATCGGAGCAACCAACCCTGCGAATGCCGATGAAGGAACCATTCGTCGCCTCTATGCAGATTCAGTGGGTGAGAACATTATTCATGGCTCCGACTCAGATGAGAATGCCCTAATGGAGGGCAATTATTTCTTCCCCGGCATGGAACTTGCGGGTAATTGGTAAGGAAACTCTTCCGGCTCTAATATTATGCCGATAAGAATCGTTGATATTGACCGGAATCGTTTCTTGTTGCTACGATTCCGGTTTTCTTTTTTCTAAACCCCTTCACCAATGAAAAGCATTGTCTCTCTATTATATTTCGCCAGTTGGTTTTTGGTCTTTGATGCAGATCCAATATATGCTCAGGTACTAACGGGGGCCGAACGGCTTGCGATGTATAATTTTGAATTATTACAAGGGAAGCGAGTAGGGCTGATCACCAACCATACGGCAGTCGTTCATGGGCAACATGTTATAGATTTATTTTATCGTTCGCCTAATGTGAAACTGACCACGCTTTTTGGCCCAGAGCATGGCATCCGAGGTCTTGCTGATGCCGGAGCCGCTGTCACAAATGGCAGAGACCCGCAGACCAATTTACCCGTGTATAGCCTCTATGGTGCAACAAAAAAACCAACCGCCCAGATGCTCAAAAATGTGGATGTGCTGGTTTTTGACATTCAGGACGTAGGCGCAAGGTTCTATACCTATATCTCGACCATGGCATTGGCCATGCAGGCTGCCGCCGAAAATGACATTCCATTTCTTGTATTGGACCGCCCAAATCCACTGGGAGGAATGCGGGTATCGGGCTTTATGCTTGAACCGAGGTTTACCTCCTTCGTTGGACAGTTTGCCATTCCGATTCAGCATGGCATGACGGTGGGGGAATTGGCCCAAATGATACACGGAGAAAAGTTAATGCCCGGCTTGGATTCTCTTCAACTCACCGTAGTGAAACTAGAAGGTTGGTACCGAACCATGCTCTGGGAGGAAACACAGTTACCTTGGGTTCGCACAAGCCCAAATATTCCGGATGTAGAAACCGCCTATTTGTATCCGGGTATGTGTTTTTTTGAAGGAACCAACCTTAGTGAAGGACGCGGAACACAACAGCCTTTTAAAACCGTTGGGGCGCCTTGGGCCAATGCACAACAATTAGCCAATACACTGAACGCCAAACGCTTGCCCGGTGTCGTATTTCAACCAACCAACTTTGTACCCAAAAGCATTCCCAATATGGCCACATCACCCAAATTACAAGGCCGAAAATTATATGGGGTACAACTAAAAGTGACCGATCCATTAGCCTTGCAATCCGTAGAAGTGGGCATCCATACGCTGGCAGCCTTCTATGCGCAAGCAACGCCCACCATCCGAAAAACATTCTTCCTCCGCGATTTTATGGGCAAATTGGCTGGAACAAACCGCTTGATTGAGATGCTGGAGGCAGGAAAAAGCCCTGAACAGATTATCCGCTCGTGGCACCAGGAACTCGCCGCCTTCCAGCAAAAAAGAATGCCGTATTTATTGTATTAACGAAACCCAATTTGATTAAAAAATAAAGCCGGGCGATGCTTGTCTTCCGGCTTTATAATGCATGATGGGTGCTATTTGGGAAAACGACTCTTTGGAAGCCGATTGGGGCCAATATGATCCTCGAATAACTTTAAGATCCGTCTGTATTCATCTGTCCAACTGGAAGGTTCTACAAAGCCATGATCTTCCACCGGGTACAAGGCCATCTCCCAGTTGTCTTTTTCCAATTCAATCAACTTTTGGGATAATCGTACCACATCCTGAAAATGTACATTGGTATCTACCACGCCATGACAAATCAACAAAGGGTCTTCGAGGCCACTGGCAAAATTGATTGGCGAAGAACGGGCGTATGACAGTGAATCCTGTACGGGGGTATTCAGAATGTTGGCCGTATAGGGGTGGTTGTAGTGCGCCCAATCGGTTACAGATCGAAGCGCAGCTCCTGCGCCAAAATGCTCAGGTTCTGTAAACAAGGCCATCAAGGTAATGAATCCACCATATGAGCCACCATAAATGCCAATACGTTCGGGCGGGATACGATGGCGTTGGGTTAAATACCGAGAAGCATCTACAAAGTCTTGCAGGTCTCTTCCGCCCATGTGCCGATAAATGGCCGTCCGCCAATCTCTACCATACCCTTCTGAAGCACGATAGTCCACATCTAATACCGTGTACCCCAGATCGGCCAATAGGTTATGAAACATGTATTCACGAAAGTACGTGCTCCACCAGCGATGTACATTTTGCAAATATCCGGCTCCATGAACAAATAGCACCCCAGCCCCATTTGGTTTCTTTGGTTTGTATAAGCGTGCAGGGACTTCTTTACCATCCGAAGCCTGGATCATGATGATTTCGGGGTCCCTCCAAGGATAACCCAACCACTCGTCGGTGGGCGAAGAGGTGATTTGTATAGGCGCTTTACCTATTTCCTGCAAGTAAATTTCAGGCGGCTTATTACTATAAGAATACAAAATGGCCATTCTTTTCTCGTCTGGACTAAGCACCACTTCATTTTTTCCGATAAGGGTGGTTAATTTTTCTCGTTTCCCGCCGTGTATAGGCATTCGATAAAAATGGCGTTCAAACGGCGACCCCTCACTACTGGTGAAATACCAATGCTGGCCGTCTTTAGAGATATACGGATCAAAAACCTCGAAACTACCAGACGTGAGGGCTTGGGTCTCTTGTGTGTTCACATTGTACACATACAAATGGCTGTACCCCGTTTTTTCGCTTTGGAAGTACACATGCTGATGATCCGGCAACCAACCTGTTTCACCGGCGCCCCCTGCCCACGATATGCCAGGGCCAGCAATCCAAGCCTCATCGTGCTGGTGTTCTATCATCTTAAGTTCACCCGTTTCTGGATTTAGCAACGCAAGCCACCGATCTTTGTTATCGGTGGTACGTATTTCGATATAAGCATGTGTTCCAGTAAGGTTCCATACCGGGCCATATGGAATAAATCCACGTTTATGGATGCCCTCCAGCTTTTTGACCCCTTGCTCGGTCAGATATTGCGGAACACGATCGGCACCGGGTAGATTCGCAAACGATACAGTGTAAGTGGTATCTCGTTTAATATCCATAATCCACATTTCGTAAGAATCAGCGGGCTGTCCTACCTTAGCGCGTGTTCTGAGAGAGCCAGCATATCCGTCTTCGCTTACGTAAGTGCCTACTGTCGTGCTTTTGGCCTGGCTGTTTCGGGTAATTAAGTTCAAGACCACAAAACGATTTTGTCCGTCGTAAGAGAGGCTCCGAAGGCTTCTTTTTCCTAAATAGAAAGAGGATGGGAATACTTGAGTCGCTTTGCCTTCTCGCTTATTAAAGGCTTCAGAAAGTTCTGAACGTTCGGTTTTATCACGAATGACTGCAAACAAGTTGCGTTGTTGTTGCAGGAGAAACTTGTCTTGCTCGCTGGACTTAGGGGGCGTTGGTGGGGCTTCACCCGTTCTGATGTCGGTCATCTGGAGTACGGAACCTGTTTTCAACGAAAGCCGGAAGAGGTTTTGTTCTTTCTGGAAGTACACATATTGCCCATCCATAGAGAAAGCAGGATCGGATTCGGAACTTATGGTTTGGGTAAGTTGGGTTACGTCTTGCGTCTTGGTATCTAAAAGGTATAAATCTCCGCGATGCGTAAAAACTTTTTTTGTAAAGTCTGGATTATACAAGCTAAATGCGTGGTGCCAGCCAGAAAAACTTGGGCGGATACTCCGTCTTTCTTGGGTTGTAAGTTGGCGAGCAGAAGGAGTGGTGAACGAGGTTTTATACAAGGAGTCTGCCTTATACTTACCTTTAGGGTTCCAGTTAAAATAAATGGCTCTTCCGTCCTCTGCCCAGTATGGCGTTCCTGGCCATGCACCGATCCATGTTTTGGGATCTCGCATAATTTTACCCACTGTCAGTGGAGAGGTTTGGCCCAGAGTGGTAATGGTAGAGAATGCCGCAATACATAAAATCAGCCATTGTTTCATGTTACGAGAGGGTTTCGTTGAGGAAAAAGACAATATCCTTAAAGGACGTACTTGAAAGAAGAATGTAACGAAAAAGGGAAGCTCCGTTGGAACTTCCCTTCTTAAATTGAGCCTTATCGCGGAGAATTAGCGAATAATCACTGCTTCTACACGGCGGTTGCGGCGGCAACCACGACCTGGATCTTCCTTATCGCAGTTATTAGGATCAACACCTGCACCACGTACCGAGATACGGCTGGCATCAATACCCTTAGAAGTCATGTAGTCTGCAATGGCTTTTGCACGGCGTTGTGCAATCGTCATGCTGTTTTCTACAGAATCGCTGTAACCCGTGACAACAATCTTAAGGTTCGGGCAGTCTTTGAGTGCCGTAATGTTTTCATCAATCAGGCTCATCGCTTGGGCATCAATGGTGGATGCGCCATAGTTGAAATAAACCGAATTGAGTTCTGTCACCTTGGAACAAGGATCAGGAGGTTGTGGAGGTGGTGCAGCCGCATTGACCGTAACGCGGAAAGTACGGGTGTCACTTCCTGCAGCATTTTTTGCAGTTACTTTAACGGTATAAGTCCCTGGTGTAGAGAAGCTATACGAAGCATTCGCTGTTGAAGCCGTAGCACCATTGCCGAAGTCCCAGGCATACGTCACCTGGCAAGAACCTGAAGCACTGGAGGTAAAAGATCCACTCTTGCCACTTTCCAAGGTTGAGGGTGCATTCGCAGCCGAAATTTTAGCTGGGTTGCTGGCACATGGATCTACAACCGTTACAGTACCCGTTTTGGTATCGGTTCCACGGCAGTTCATTGCGCTTGATGTAACCGTATAGGTACCAGGGCGAGAATAGCTATGCGTTACGGCGGCACCTGTACCAGTATTGCCATCACCAAAATCCCACATATAAGACACTGGAACGGTCGCGGTTGGTGCAACGCCCATGCTGAAGTTAGCTGCTTGACCAGCATTCACAGAACCAGTGGGTAAATTGATGTTGGTCACCAAAGCCGGATTACAGACCACGCCTTCTTTCAGATCAAAAGATAGGTTTGCACTAAGATAGTTTAAATAGTCAAAGTTGGCTTTATCACCAGTAATACCTGAATTTTTGCCCTTTGGATCTGCTGCATCCACAGCAGCATCTGGGAAAACCATATAACTTGTGCCATCAATACCAAGTTTTACAGGGCCTACTTTGAATTGTACACCAAGGCCGAGTGATGGCCCGTATCCTAAACCAGGAATAGACTTCGCATATGAAAGATCCGTTTGCTTCGATGCTTGGGTCAGGTTTGCGCCCAACTGTACGTACGGGGACAAGGCCTTATTGGCAAGTGCACTAAAAATTTGATAGCGAAGCAACAACGCCCCAGTAATCCGTCCTTCTTCTTGCGTATTGGCCGCAAAGCGAGACTCAATATTGGGATATTTCCCCCAAGCACCGCGAACCAACGCCGTTAATTGGTCGGTAAGGCCATAGCCAAGCTCAAGACCGAGGTTGGGGCCAGCGTTATCAAAATATGCTTTACCAAGATTTAGGTCGCCGGGATACTTATCGTTATCGCCGCCATAACTGGCAAGGCCACCCATCAGTGCAGCATGCACACGGCCTTGTTGTGCATAGGCCATTCCTGTTGCCAAAAACAGCACAAATGCAAAGGTTAGAAGGTTTTGAAGTTGTTTTTTCATGGTGATCTCCTGAGTCGGTGTCAAGGTTAACACAATTGTTTATTTGCGATTGTAAGGTATTACAATGTATTAGATTTCGTAAAGGATTTGATGAAGATGAATACAATTATCTTTATCAAGATAAAATTGCTTTAAAATGTATTTTAATCTTGATAAAGAGATTCATCAAATGATAAAGCCTAAAATGCCATTGGGAAACATAATAAGCACTTTTTTCTTAAATGTAAAGAAGAGTACCAAAAAAACTCGGTTGTTTAACGAAAGCTCCACCCACCTCCACCAGAAAGTTTGCTTGATCATCTTCACCAAGGGAGCATGGAACTACAAAAATTTGGCACCGTAGTCTCCACGCGCTGATCAACCAGCGATACGTAGTACATCAGGCAAGTCGTTCCGTTGCGGATGTGGATTTAACCCATCTACGAGAGGTGTTTCGAGTGCCGTAACAAAAGGGGCTATGGTGGAGAACAAGAATTCTTGTTGCAGTTCCAACATTTCATCGTCAAAAACTCCGGGTGCTCGCTCGTGACCGAAAATATCCATGTATAAGGCACGCGGCCAGTCTGGGAACCGCTTTTGTGCTTCTTTTACCGCATTAAACACACCATTTGCGGCCTCGTCGAACGATTCGTCGGCTTGCACAGCATAATACACAGACACGGTGTTGTCGTGGTTCATGAAAACACCGGGGGATTGAGGTTTGTTGTAGGAAATTGTTTGCACGTAAACTTTTATACAAAAAAATCATTCAACAAAAAAAGCCCATCGCTTTGGACGCATGGGCTGGAAACGAGCGGGCTTAGCAGTTCATCAGGCCAACGCATTCACATGACGATCCAATTTGCTTTTCACATTTGCAGCCATGTTGTTATGAATGACCCCTTTGGCAGATAGACGATCCAAATAGGCTTTGGCGTCATTTAATAAAACAAGCGCGCTGTCTTTGTCTTCGCTTAGTTTGACTTTCTTGATCATCGTACGGACACGGCTTTTGTGTACGCGGTTGCGAAGACGGCGCTTTTCACTTTGACGAACTCGCTTCTCAGCAGATTTGTGTTGCGGCATGACAAACTATTAGATTGAGATTCAATTTATTTTTTGTTTTTTCAGAACAACCAATATAAATTGCTACTCTAGGAAAATACAATTCCTCAAAGTGGATTTTATATGCAGAATCATGAAATCATTCCTTCTGGATCTTTGGCGGAACCCTGCTAAAGACATTTCGGTCATCACCATGGATGTCAACGGATTGGAGACGCCGCAGCAGTACTTGCTAGCGCCACGCCCGTTTATGACCAAGGTTTTGGCTAGTGTGGGGGGGAGCTTTCTGCTCGTGGTGGTGCTATTCCTTATTTTCCCCATACGGGAATGGGTGATTGGGGGTGTTGCTGGGGGAGACAATCCTATTAGAACCAGTGCAGACCGTTTGGCAGCTTTGCAAGATTCATTGGAAACACAGCAATTATATTTATTAAAACTTCGCGAAGTTTTGTTGGGCACAGACACCACAAAAGTTAAAATACGAGCAACCGCAGTGAAGTCTGATACAACTGCCTCAGGCCCCAAGGTTACTGGCTTTGGTGGTTCAGACGGTACCATGCGAAGCAATATAAACCCAGTCCCCCAGGCCAAGGAACCACCTGTAGCCTCAAAAAGTTCAGAATTACGGGCTTTGGTTAAAGAGGTATCCGTTTCGCGCTCTATACCTCATCAACAACCTGCCTTGACCCTTAGTATTATGTCTGTTCCTAATGGCCACGTTCCGCCAATTCGTTTGTTCTTAAACCCTATTACTTTACCAGCACCAGCTCCTGTGGGAGGATTTGTGACACGGGGTTTCGAGGCAAAATCCGGACATTATGGGATTGACATCGCCGTTCAGAAAGGTACAACGGTTCGTTCGATTGCAGATGGTTATGTAACTTTTGCTGATTGGACACACGAAGGTGGATTTGTGATTGTGATTCAACACGCTGGTGGCTATATTTCGGCCTATAAACACAATGGACGTTTGCTGAAACGGGTTGGGGAACGTGTAAGGTCGCGGGAAGCGATTGCGATGAGTGGAAATACAGGTGAAATATCCAGCGGACCCCATTTGCATTTTGAACTTTGGCACGAGGGCCTAGCCCAAGACCCTCGTACCGCAATTATTGGTTGGTAAAACTCACACTAACTACCTAAACGAGTATAGATTATTCAGGGAGATTATCATGGCATTATTTAACAAAACTACCAACGAGACGACCCAGACGGCCTCGCCCCGTCCAACACCCGCCTCGGTTCCTAACCCTATGCAGTTAAACATGGTGGGACCAGGTGCTACCTTCGAAGGGGTATTACGTACCAAAAGCGATACCATTATTAATGGGAAAGTGATTGGTAAAATATTTGTAGAAGGTCGGCTGGTTATCAATCCAGAAGGCTTTGTGGAAGGGGAGGTAAACGCGACAAATGCGGATATTGCAGGCAAAATTACAGGAGATGTGAATTGCGACGAGCGTCTTTCGCTAAAATCGGGTGGCCGAGTGGATGGCAATATTTCCACCAAGAAGTTATCTGTGGAAGATGGCGCTTCTTTCACCGGAAAATGCTCCATGACCATCATGGAAGCCCCCACTTCAGAAGCCCCCGCCTTTCCAGCCTCTACAGACCCTAAACCAGGGGCAAGCAAAGAACGTTTTGCGGCAGCTCCAGGCGTTGGAATGAACAAGGTTCGATGAACCTCGTGTTTTGACCTTAGCTACTTATTAGAGTAAAGCGTATGTTGTACTTGCGGCATGCGCTTTTTTGTAATAAACAAGAATCACTATCATCACTATGGGAAACATATCTCCGAAACGGAAAGAAATTCGGCGGCACCCCAAAGCAGGCAATGAATACATGCAATTGGGTATTCAAATCGGTACTTCTTTTCTCGCTTTTATCGGATTGGGTTATTGGCTGGATGGTATGTGGCATACCAAGCCCTTGTTCCTACTGATTGGTGCTGCCTTTGCGATGCTTTCTATGGTGGCCTTGCTGTACAAGGTCTGGAAACAATTGGATGCCAAGGCCGAAAAAAAAACAAAAGATCAGGTCTCTTAACAAACTATTTCGGAAGGGCCTTTTCTTAGAACAGCTTTCAAGACAAAAGAATCATCTCGTCTTCGGAAGTCCTTCATCTTATTTGATCCAAATCTTTAAAAAGCATAGGCATTCATTTAGTATTCATTCCGGTCTCATTTAGAATTCACCCCCCGCTTTCCCGTCTGGCTTGGTTGCTGAATTATTTTGGCTACGCTATCAACAACTTATGTTTAAAACCACTCATGACAGAAAATGCTGTTTTATTCAGTTTGGTGTTGGGGTTAGGAGTAGGCCTTCTAAGCGCAATAACCAATTTTTGGTTGACAAGACGTGGGATAGGACAGGATGTAAAACGGTTTCTGACATTGGTTCTTGGTAGCATGGCATTGCGGTTTATAGGCGTTTCGATTATGGCAGTTCTGATTGTTCTGTTTCTGCCTGTGAAGAAAGAGGTTTTTATACCTGCCATGTTATTGTCTCTGCTTGCCGGCATTGCGTTTGATACGTATCGGCTCTATTCGAAAGCAAAAAATAGAATTGAATAAACCATCTGTTGTACGTATGAAGTTCAAGCATTTGTTTCTGGGCCTGATCCTAACCGCTTTTTGTGGGAGTGCTCCTGTTTTTGCCGGAGGTGACGGCGATTTTGATGCCGTGAGCCACACAGCGGATGGGAATTATTTAGATTTTTCACCGGCAGGCTTGCTGGAACTGCCCCGTATCTTTTTAGTGAAGGATGCAAATGGATCATATGGCTTAGAGTTTTATGGCAGTACGGGCAATGCCTTGATTTCGGGTAACTATGCTATTTCTGAAGCCGAAACGACCAAGAAAGCGGAACACGAAAACCATGATACCAGTACAGAGGCACTAGACCCACACCATTACCTTCATGCAGACATTGTAGCAACACATGCGACCCTTGTGGTGGACTTTTCCCCTACAAGACATTTGGTTTTCATGATCATCGCAGCCATTTTGGTTTGTATTGTTTTTATCTCGCTTGCCAATCGGTACAAAAAAGGTGTTGGACGTACTTCTGCGCCTAAAGGGCTTTTCCAGAACATGTTCGAGACCCTTGTGCTGTTTGTGCGTGACGATGTGGCCCGTCCGAATCTCGGTAAGAATGCCGACAAATACATGCCATATTTACTATCGTGCTTTTTCCTGATTCTTTTTGCGAACCTTTTCGGGCTTATTCCATTTAGCGGTACGGCAACAGCCAATATTACCACAACAGCTGTTCTGGCGATCTTCACGTTTCTCATTACGCAGAAGGCTGGCACGAAAGATTATTGGATGCACATTTTCTGGCCTCCGGGTATTCCTATCTGGATGAAACCCATTTTGATTCCGATTGAAATCTTGGGCATCTTCACCAAGCCTTTTGCATTGGCTGTGCGGCTTTTTGCAAATATGACCGCCGGACACTTGGTTATCCTGAACTTCATCGGCCTTATCTTTTTATTCAACGTAAAGTTTGGTAGCGTGGCCGCATATGGGGTTGCACCCTTAGGTGTGTTTATGGCCTTCTTCATTAATATGATTGAAATCATGGTCGCCTTTATCCAAGCCTATGTATTCACGATGCTCTCTGCATTGTTTATCGGAATGGCGGCAGAAGAACACCACCATGACGAAGCACACGCGCATTAATCGGTTTTCTCAATAAGAACCAAAACATTATCCTAACAACATAACTAACTACGAAAGGTAACAACATGGAAAACATCGGTCTTCTTAGCGCTGGTCTCGGTGCCGGTCTTTCAGTAATCGGAGCGGGTTTAGGCATTGGACGTTTGGCTGCTGCTGCTCTCGAAGGTGCTGCACGTCAGCCGGAAGCAACGGGTGACCTGCGCGCCCTGATGATCGTAGCTGCTGCCCTTATCGAAGGTGCTGCGTTCTTCGCACTCGTAATTTGCTTATTGCTCGCGCTCTAAGTTAACCATAGCGTTTTGTCGTAGAGGAGCTAGGCCATCTTGCTCTTCTACGACCATTGCGAAGTACCTCTACTTCTGGCAGACCTTGATCTGAACCCTTCACGTTTATTGTTTAATTATCATGACCCTCATCATTGCTGGTGGCATTGTATCGCCCAATTTAGGTCTGGCCTTTTGGCTGATTATTGTTTTCTCGCTCGTCATGTTTGTGTTACGCAAATATGCTTGGGGCCCCATCACAAAGTCTTTGGCTGAACGGGAGGAAACCATTGCCCTCTCTATATCACGTGCCGAAAAAGCACTAGCAGAAGCCAAGCAACTTTCCGAGGACAATGCGAAAGCGCGCCGTGAGTCTGAACTTCAGGCACAGCAAATCATTCGCGATGCCCGTGAAGCAGCCGAGTCATTACGCAAAGCCGAGGAAGAAAAAACCAAAGCACAGATCAAACAGATGCAAGAACTGGCACAGGCAGAGATTGACCGTGAAAAACAAGGCGCACTTGAAGTCCTACGGGCCGAGGTCGCTACACTGGTTATTATGGCTGCCGAGAAGGTTGTAAAAGAAAATCTGGATTCTCCGAAGCAACGGCAATTGGTGGATCATTTCATTAAGGATCTATCCAAAAATTAATTCGATTCTTTGGTGGTGTACAATCGCCATCGAAGAAGCAGAAAAACAAAAAAACATGAGCCAGAATATAGCCCGGCGATACGCACAAGCCCTGTTTGCAGATGCCAATGCACAACAAAAGGTGACGGCTGTGGATGCCGACGTATCTTTGTTGTTGCAAACCCTCAACACGTCTCGGCCTTTGACCCTGTTTTTTTTAAGTCCAGTCGTCAATCGCGAAAAAAAAGAAGCTGTCATCCGAAAACTACTGGGTGATAGGGTCTCTGTTGGCTTCCAAAACTTCTTGCTGTTACTGGTAGAGAAAGGACGCGAAGCCATGATCCATGAGGTTTGTGACGCCTATCAGCAACTCAGAAACATCCAGCAGAATATTCAGGTGGCCGAAACACGGGTAGCCGTTCCACTAAGTAACGACGAACAAGCGGCCTTGAAGCAGGAACTGGAAAAACTGACGGGAATGCATATACAGCTACATGTATCAACAGATGAAAGCCTCATCGGCGGGGCGGTCGTCCGCATCGGGGACATTGTTTACGATGGCAGTGTGAAGACACAACTCAATGCGCTTCGCGATCGTTTGCTGAAAGGTTCCTTTCTGAACAATTGAGGGCGTACCTAAAACCTGAACGTGAAAGTCAAACAAACCGCATAATCACCTTTTGAAAGAGAATAAACATGGCAACTGCAATCCGCCCAGATGAAATTACAGCTGTACTTACCAGCGAATTAGGTAATTTCGCAAGCGAAACGGATGTTTATGAAGTTGGCACCGTACTCCAAGTGGGGGACGGGATTGCCCGTATCTATGGCCTTTCGAACGTTCAGGCCGGAGAATTGGTCGAGTTTACAGCTTCCGGTGTGACCGGAATGGTACTGAACCTCGAAGAAGATAACGTGGGCGCCGTATTGTTCGGTAAAAGCGACCATGTAAAAGAAGGCCACGAAGTACGCCGCACCAAGCGGATTGCTTCTATCCGCGTTTCCGAGGCCATGCTGGGTCGTGTTATTGACCCGCTCGGTAATACACTCGACGGAAAAGGCCCTATCACTGGCGAAACCTATGAAATGCCCCTTGAGCGGATTGCGCCGGGTGTTGTATTTCGGGAGCCTGTAAAAGAACCCTTGCAAACGGGGATCAAGGCCATTGATGCCATGATTCCGATTGGTCGTGGGCAGCGTGAATTGGTGATTGGGGATCGCCAGACGGGTAAAACAGCCGTATTGGTGGACACCATCATCAACCAGAAAGACACCCACAAGACCAATAAGCCCGTTTTTTGTATCTATGTGGCAGTGGGTCAAAAGTCTTCTACGGTTGCACAGGTCATGCGTTCGCTCGAAGAAAATGGTGCTTTAGAATATACCGTTATTGTAAATGCACCTGCCTCAGACGCCGCTCCGTTACAATTTATTGCGCCTTTTGCAGGTGCAGCCATCGGAGAATACTTCCGCGATACCGGACGCCATGCACTCGTCATTTATGATGACCTTTCCAAGCAGGCCGTTGCTTACCGCGAAGTTTCGTTGCTCCTCCGCCGCCCACCCGGTCGCGAGGCTTATCCGGGCGATGTTTTCTATCTGCACAGCCGATTACTGGAGCGTGCGGCCAAGATTATTAGCGCAGATGAAGTGGCTAAGAACATGAACGATCTCCCAGAATCGCTACGGGATAAAGTGAAAGGTGGGGGGTCGCTGACCGCACTTCCGGTAATTGAAACCCAAGCGGGCGACGTTTCGGCCTATATTCCAACGAACGTTATCTCGATTACCGACGGACAGATCTTCTTGGAGTCTAACCTCTTTAACTCTGGGGTGCGTCCGGCCATTAACGTAGGGATTTCGGTAAGCCGTGTTGGGGGGAACGCTCAAGTGAAAGGGATGAAGAAAGTGGCTGGTACGTTACGTTTGGACTTGGCGAACTTCCGAAGCCTCGAAGCCTTTGCAAAGTTTGGATCGGACTTGGATGCGTCCACCCAAGCCACGTTGCGCCGTGGGGAGCGTTTGGTTGAAATGCTCAAACAAGGACAGTTTCAGCCCATGGGGGTTGCTTACCAGATTGCAGAAATATACTTGGCTGGGAAAGGTATCTTGGATAAACTCCCTGCCGAAAAAGTTCGTCCGTTCCTACAAGAATTAAACGAAACCTTGCGCACCCGCTATACGACCCAGATGGACGCCATCACCCAATCCGGTGTAATGGGCGACGAAGAAGCAAAAGTCATCGAAGGAGCGGCCAAAGATTTGCTAAACGTTTATGGGGCATAAGGTTAGGTTTTGGGAAGTGGCTCCTTTCTTTACTCTGAAGAATCGTTAGAAATACATGGCAAACTTAAAGGAAATACGCAACCGGATCGCCTCGGTTATCAACACCCAGCAGGTTACCTCTGCCATGAAGTTGGTAGCGGCCTCTAAGTTGCGTAAGGCACAAGAACAGATATTTGCTACGCGCCCCTATGCGTTCAAAATACACGAGTTCATCTCCGAAATGCAGGCCAGCATTGATCCAGAAACGCATCCTTTGCTCAAGCCTCATACAGAACTGAACAATGTCTTGATCGTTTTGATCTCGGCAGACCGTGGGTTGGCTGGTGCATTTAATACCAATGTCATCAAAAAAGCGGAAGCGCTCATTAAAGACGAATACGCGGAATTTGAGGCGAATGGCAATTTGTTTATGCTGTGCTTGGGGCGTAAAGGACATGATTATTTTGCTAGACGTGGCGCCAAACTGATTGGTGACTATCGTGGGTATTTCCAAAACCTAAACATCCGACACAACGATGAGGTAGAAGACCTGATCCGAGAAGGATATCTGGAAGGTAAGTGGGATAAAGTGGTGATCGTTTATAATGAGTTCCGAAATACAATTTCTCAGAACTTGATAGCGGAACCCTTTCTTCCTATTCCACACGAGCGATTTATAACGCCTGTGATGGAAAAGTTTACCGATGAAGCCCATCAGTATCATCCGACCAAGAACTTCAAAGATCAGTATATTTTTGAACCGGATGCCACATCATTGGTGAATGAATTGATTCCTCGGTATCTAAATCTTCAGCTTTGGCGGATGTGCCTAGAGTCTAATGCAGCCGAACAAGGTGCACGGATGGTCGCGATGGAAAACGCCACCAACAACGCAGGTGAATTATTGCGTCAGCTTAAATTGACATATAACCGCGAACGGCAGGCCGCAATTACCAAGGAAATCATCGAGGTTTCTTCTGGCGCAGATGCACTCGGATAAGCAGGCTACGATATCTCTCTTTGAAAGGCACTATTGTTTCGATAGTGCCTTTTTTGTATCATCCAGTTATCATCCACAGGCCAATGCCGCTTATAAATGGTAACCCAAATTTTCTAAGGAATGGAAAATCCAACTCCACAGCAACACCCACCACGGCAAGTAACGGGCTTTTTAGCACTAGGATTGGGGCTGGCAATGCTGGTATTTGCATTGGTTGAATACTTGCGTAACGGAACGTTTAACCAAATTTTATTTATTCTTGGAGTGGCGAATCTGGTATTGGCACTTGCACGCATGAAAGCAGCCCGAGTGCGTAAATAAAGTTGGTGTGATGAGATGCTTTTAGTCATTTCTACTTGCGGAAGCTGTCCAAAAAGTTTTATATTACGGGTCTTACGGCATTAAGCGTAATTCCGGAAGGGTGGGTGAGTGGCTGATACCACCGGTTTGCTAAACCGACGTACCGAAAGGTACCGCGGGTTCGAATCCCGCCCCTTCCGCAACATAATTCATATGTGGATACGGCTTGCTTTTAGCAGAAAGTCAAGATATGTATATTTATGGATTCCGGAGGGGTGGCAGAGCGGTTGATTGCACCGGTCTTGAAAACCGACGTACTGAAAGGTACCGGGGGTTCGAATCCCTCCCCCTCCGCAAATTGTGCCCTCATCGGTTTCCGGTGAGGGCTTTGTATATTACGCCATTCCGTATTTTTTATATCCTCGTGCCATGGTCCCACGCGAAATTCTCCGAAAAGTCCGTCAGTTGGAAATCCGTACAAAAGGGATTGTCTCCAACCTATTTGGGGGCGAATACCACTCTGCATTTAAGGGGCGAGGAATGGAATTTGTGGAAGTACGTCCTTATCAGTTTGGAGACGATATCCGTACCATAGATTGGAATGTTTCAGCAAGGAGTGGGGACGAAACCTATGTGAAGGTCTTCCAGGAAGAGCGGGAGCAAACTTTGATGCTGGCGGTGGATATTTCGGGATCGGGGCTTTTTGGTTCGCGTTACATGTTCAAAAAAGACTTGGCAGCGGAAGTCTGTGCAGTCTTGGCCTTCAGTGCCATTCAGAACAATGACAAAGTGGGATTATTGCTTTTTAGTGACCGCGTAGAATTGTTTGTCCCCCCCAAAAAAGGTAGGCGGCATGTCCTGAGGATTATTAGGGACTTATATGCTTTTCAGCCCATTTCCAACCAAACGAACATTGCTATTGCCTTAGAGCATTTGCTGCATACGCTGCGTCGTCGGTCTATTGTGTTGATTTTGAGCGACTTCCTGAACGAGGGGTATGATCGTCCATTAAGGATTCTGGGTCGTCGTCACGATACCGTTGCCATACGGATTTCGGACAAGCGTGAAGAACAATTACCCGCATTGGGGTTATTGCAGGTCACCGACACCGAAACGGGAGAAACGTTGGTTTGTGATACAAAGAGCAAAGACTTTCAGAAACGGTTATGGACGTTTGTGCGGAACCGAGACACTGCATACGCAGAACGATTCCGTAAAATGCAGGTGGACCTGATCGCATTACAAACCGATGAAAGCTATATTGAGCCTTTGTCGCGGTATTTTAGAGAACGGCATCGGCGCCGTTAGTTTTATCTATAACCAAATTAAAGTATATATGGAAACCGAGTTAATTCAGCGCTTGCTTTTTAGCGGTCTGGTGGTTTGTTGGTTTCTGTTTTTTATAACCTTTTTGTATCAGGCCCTGGTTCCGATTCACCCTGGACTTCGGCGGAGCCATTCATTGCTGGGGAGTTTTCTTCAGATACTCGGTTTTGTTGTTTGTATAGGAATCCAGCGCCCTGTTTTTGTACCATTAGTTAATGTTTCATTCTTTTTTCAATGGTTTTTTGGTGTGGTCTCTCTGGCATTGGGATTTAGTGGTTGGTGGTTGATTGTACGGGCACACCAATACATTCGCTTTAGGCCACCTGTACGGTTTGAACCTGCAGAGCCGTTTCGTTTGGTACGCGAAGGCCCTTATGGGGTTATCCGCCATCCAATGATGGTAGGGTGGTTTTTATTGTTGTTTGCCACTGGTATCACAGTCAGTTCATGGACCGGATTTGTTATGGGCGTCCTCTTTTTTGTTTGGGGCACCTATATCCATTTGATCCGCGAAGAGAAAATATTAGCGGATACATTTGGGCAAGCATTTGAGCAATATCGAACAGAAATACCTCCTTTTATTCCCAAGTTATGAACACAACCTATCGCTTCAGACAATGTTTATGGGTAGGCATCTTGCTGTTTTGTTTAGGTCTCTTGGCTCCTGTTTGGGCACAAAAGGCTTGGTTGGAGGCTACGGTGGACTCCGTGCAGAATGGGCAACGGTTTGAACTAACCTTTTTGGTTCAAGTGGGCACTGGCCAAAAATTGATCCCGCCTCCTATTGGGAAGCAACTGGGAGATACAGACTTGTTGCGCGAAGTGGCCCGTGAAAAAAGCCGTACAAATAATGGTCCCGAAGTAACGGCTATCCGGTTTGAATCTGCGGTCTTTGGGGTGGATTCGGTTCAGGTCCGGCTGCCCTTTGGCTTAGTCGCCGGCCAAGATACCCTTTGGCAAGAGACCGCGCCGCTTGTTTTAATCATACAGGGCGTGGTTCCTAAGCAAGCACAAGAATTAAAAGATATTACTCCGATCACAGCATTTGGGACAGATTGGATGTTCTGGATATGGATGGGGCTTGCCCTATTCATCTTGGGGCTTGCTGGATGGTGGATATGGCGTAAGTACTGGAGAAAAACAGAACAAGATCATCCATTACCAGAACCTATCCCAGTCTTGACCCTGTTCGAGCGTGCATTGACACGCCTTCAGGCATTGGCGTCATGGGAATTAACGGATCAAGAACGAATTAAAGCGTATTACACCGAAATTTCTGAAGTAGTGCGCATGTATTTGGAAAAGTCGCTTCGGATTCCTGCACTTGAATCCACTACAGGAGAATTATTGGCTCGATTAAAGGCAAAGGAAGACCGGCATTTGCGGATACATTTCTCCCCTCTTTTGATTGGTGAAATTGACTCCCTCTTGTCCTTATCGGATTTGGTAAAATTTGCAGACTTCCAACCGACGCCAGCGGTTCATCCACAGGCATTAAAGCAAGCCATTGAATTACTTACAACAATCGAACAGCTCTTGCACCCTGTCGTACCAACCACTCCAAGCCCACCCGTAGTGCCAGAGGTTACGCCATGATTCCAGAATTGCTGATTCAAAAAATGTACACTGCAGAACAGGTTTTGGTACTCACGGGCGCTGGAATCAGTGCAGAAAGTGGGTTGGCTACGTTTCGTGATCCGGGCGGATATTGGGATCAATACCGACCGGAAGATTTGGCAAACGAAGGTGCTTTTCGGCGGAACCCACGTTTGGTACAAGGCTGGTATCATGCGCGTCGGAAGGCGGCACTGGCCGCCTCCCCCAATCCTGGCCATCAGGCATTGGCGGCATTGGCCGGGTTTTTCTGTGTGTTTACCTTGGTGACACAAAATGTGGATCGGTTGCACCAACGGTCAGGAAGTGATCGTGTAATCGAGCTTCATGGCAATATTCAGCAGTTTCATTGTATCGAATGTGGCTTAGATGCTCCCGAAGCAGTGTTCGCGGAAATAGCGTCGGGCCAAGTGGCTTGTTGCAGGGCGTGTGGCGGCTTGGTACGCCCGGCAGTGGTCTGGTTTGGCGAATCACTGCCAGAAGAGGCCTTAGATGCGGCTTGGCAAGCAGCGACACGGGCGGACGTGGTACTTTCTGTTGGCACCAGCGGACTGGTATATCCGGCGGCGCACTTGCCACGGGTCGCCAAACGTGCGGGTGCATTCATTGCGGAGGTCAATATTGCCCCGTCGGCGCTCGCTTCCCAGATGGACATGGTGCTGACCGGAAAAGCAGGAGACCTGCTTCCGGCCTTGCTTGATGCACTCCAAAACCGTAAAAAAGCCCATAAATCATGATTTTACCCCGCATAGATCAATTTGCCCAGCCTTGGTTCCTCGCTCTCCTGAGCCTGATTCCCCTTCTTTTTTTGTGGTTTTGGTGGAAAAAAAGACAGGGCCAAGTAGGATTATGGTTTAGCAATGTAGCGCTTTTACGGAGCGTACCCAGTTCTTGGCGGATACGCCTGCAATGGATTCCAACGGCCTTACGATATATCGCTTTTGGGCTGGCAATTATTGCTCTTGCAAGGCCCCAAGCCACTCACACCTCGAACGAGAAATTTGCCGAAGGGATAGACATCATGATGGTGATGGATGTCTCTACTTCAATGAAGGCCATGGATTTTGAACCCAACCGATTTGAGGCCGCCAAGCGGGTGGCCTCTGAGTTTATTGCCAGTCGGATATCTGACCGCGTAGGGCTGATCGTCTTTGCAGCAGAAGCTTTCACACAGTTCCCTCTTACCCTAGACTATGACTTTGCCCAAAATATGCTGGCTGATGTACAGATGGATGTGATTGAAGATGGAACAGCAATTGGTACCGCTCTTGCAACGGCTACAAACCGCTTGCGCGATGCTAAAGCCAAAAGCAAAGTAGTGATATTGCTCACCGACGGACAAAACAATCATGGTGTCATAGATCCGGTTACGGCCTCGGAGGTGGCTTCGAGCATGGATGTACGGGTTTATACCATTGGCGTTGGACGAAAAGGCACTGCTCCCTACCCGATGGATTCCCCGCTTTTTGGTCGTCAAACGGTTCAGGTACCTGTAGAGATAGACGAAGACATGTTGCAGAATGTCGCCAAGAATACGGGTGGAAAGTACTTTCGAGCCACTACTGATGGTGCCTTAGAATCCATCTATCAAGAAATTAGTAATTTAGAAAAAACCAAAATTGAACAACGCATCTATACCGACGCGGTAGAATTGTATCCTTATTTTCTTTGGCCCGCTTTGTTACTGCTCTTATTGGAATTGGGTATGCGTGCCACCATATTCCGGACGTTTCCTTAAGTTGCTCTATAACCCCCATTTTTCTCCCATATTCCACTTGGTAAGCCCAACCCAAAAGCCTACTTTCTGGTGCAAAAGCCCAATACATGACCGTACACCATACCTTCGTCCATAAAATTCAAAAAAACGTTGTTCTGGCTCCTTTTACCACGTTTAAGATTGGGGGGAAGGCTGATTATTTTGTAGAGGCAACCACCGAAGACGAATTGGTACTGGCCATTACCCAAGCCCGAAAAGCGAACTTGCCCTATTTTTTATTGGGATTAGGTGCTAATATTCTGATTGGAGACGGTGGTTTTCGGGGTTTGGTGATCCGTAACTTAGCACAAAAAGCTTTCTTAGACCCCTTGACGGGGCTATTAACCGTAGAAAGCGGGGCTTGTGTGTTCCCAAACCTAATTGAAATGGCTGTTTCTGCGGGATATGGGGGGCTGGAGCATTATGCGGGCATCCCCAGTACCGTTGGCGGAGCGTTATGGCAAAACCTACATTTTTTATCGCCACCACCCGCCCGCAGCCGCACCATGTTTATAGAGGAAGTACTACACACGGCACGCATCTTTACTCCCACTAATGAAATCTTTACCGTAGAACGGGATTGGTTCGGGTTTGGATACGATCAGTCTCGGCTACACCACTCTGGCGACATCGTGCTTTCTGCAACATTTCAATTGACAAAAACAAACGAACCCCACCTGCGTGAAACAATAGCGGCGAACCTGCAATGGCGTCAGGAACGACACCCGCCTCTTGATACCGAGCCCAGCGCCGGAAGCATCTTTCAAAAAATTGAGGGTATCGGCGCAGGACGTTTGATAGACCAGGCAGGGCTAAAAGGATACCGAATAGGTAAGGCAGAAATTTCCTCAAAGCACGCCAATTTCATCGTAAATCGAGGTGGGGCGACTGCTGCCGATGTCCGTACCTTAATTGCGTATGTACAGCAAGTAGTTCAACAGCGTTTCGGTCACTTTTTACAGCCTGAGATCGGTTTTATCGGAGAGTTTTAGGTCTATTTTATGCCTCAGAAGAATATGTTACATAGCAACCCGACACGCTCGAAACTCCGCTATTGGCTCAATGGTGCTTATGCCGTATTTGAAAAAGATGTTCGTCTGGAACTGAGAAGCCGATATGCACTCAATATGTTGCTGATGTTCATTGCGTCCACATTGTTTTTGGTGGTGGTCTCTTTGGGGAATGAGGTGATTGGTGCAAGGGTGCAAGCAGCATTGGTGTGGATTATCCTGCTCTTTGGTTCGGTCATTGGTTTAGGACGCGGATTTGTCTCGGAAGTGGACCAAGGAACGGTTTTGTTGCTTCAACTTCATACGCGTGGAAGCATGGTCTATGCCGGAAAGTTGGCTTTTAATATTGTGCTTTTGTTTGTACTGAATGTGCTGGCATTAGGTGCTTTTTTACTCCTGATGAACATCGCCGTAGAAAATCTTTGGCAACTAGCATTGGTATTGTTTTTAGGTACCTTAGGACTCTCCGGAACCACCACGCTGCTGGCCGCCATGATTGCACGGACCCGGAACAGTGGGCCATTATTGGCTGTTTTGGCCTTCCCATTGTTAATCCCCTTGCTCATGTCGGTGGTTGCAGCTACCAATACCATCTTGCTAAACGGTGGGTGGGTGCGGATACAAGAAACCTGTGTTACGTTGGTGGCCTTTGCCGGATCGGTGATCAGCGCATCGGTTTTGTTGTTTGATTATGTGTGGCGAGAGTGATCTTGCGTAGAATATAGGATATGACTTATCCTTTAGCCGAATGAACATGACAATTGTTGTAAAAAAACGAATTAAGATGGGCATTGCCATATGGATGACCGCCGTTATTATTGCGGCTTTTGTTCTTTCGGCTGCAACCAAACTACCCATCTTAGAGCAAACCGCTCGTAATTTATATTTCCACGTACCAATGTGGTTCACTATGATGATGGCCTACTTTGTCTCGGCCTATTTTGCGGTACAAGTACTGAGAACCGAAGACCTGCAATGGGACATGAAGGTCGTAGAAGCCACCCGAATTGCCATGCTGTTTGGGGTTCTTGGAATGTTGACAGGCATTGTATGGAGTCGGTTTACTTGGTTTTTGGGAACCGGAAAATGGTGGGGAAGTGATCCTAAACAAATGATGGCTGCTGTCCAACTGCTTATTAGCGGGGCCTATTTTGTCTTACGCTCGGCGTTGGATAATTCGCGCCTCCGCGCACGCATTTCTGCGGTCTATACTTTGTTTTCAGTGGTATCCATGATTTTTTTGCTGTATGTTTTGCCCCGTTTAACCGAAAGCTTACACCCTGGAACAGGAGGCAATCCAGCCTTTGATAAAATAACCGATCCAACCATGCGGCTCGTATTTTATCCGGCCATTTTGGGCTTTTTTGGCATTGCGTGGTGGCTGTTCGACCAACGAGTCCGACTCGCACGTGTAGAGGAAGACACCGAAGGGTTTTATATCCGATAACCTTCATTTACGTTTATGACAAGTATGCTGTATCTTTTTAGCCTTCTGAACCTTTTGCAAGGGCAACAACCAAAGTGGTCTGATCCCAATGGTGTTCCGACTGCACAACCCACCGGATACGAAGCGGTGATGGTTTCGGATGATAAAATTTGGGTGGTACTGGCGGTGGTGCTGATCATTTGGATAGGAATCCTGTTTTACTTATTCCGTACAGATCAGAAAATCAGTACGTTGGAACGGGCATTGCAAGAGGCCAAGCATGAACAGACTCTTTAACACCTTTATCCTTAGGTTATTTTAATACAAAATCTTATGAACAAGAAAACGATAATAGGATTGATCCTTCTGATCGGATTTGGTTCCTTGTTGTTTATGAACTTTGGCAAGCAAGTGGGCGGCTATATGAACTTTACGGATGCTGCTACAACCGGAGCCCAAGCCCATGTGGTAGGGACTTGGGTAAAGGAAAATGCCTATTCGTATGACCAACAGACGAATGTTTTTTCTTTTCATATGAAAGATCAAAATGGAAAAGTGATTAGGGTGGTGTATAACAACCTTAAACCAGCTAATTTTGAAGATGCCGAACAAGTGGTGGTAGAAGGTAAGATGTTGTCAGACGGACAATTTGAGGCCAAACACATTCTGGTGAAGTGCCCTTCAAAATACAATGAGCAAGTTAAACCAAATGTTTAAGCGCAAAAACCTGCTCGTTTTGGCTGGCATAATGGTCTTTTTAGGAGGTGCCCGAATGCTGTTTCCGAATAGCGACCAAAATATGCACCCTCTGCTGAACAAAATGGAAAATCCATTACCACCTTGTCCCAATAAACCTAATTGTATTCGAGAAACCCGTGTTTTTTCTTCGGATCGAAAGCAGGTATTCGAGGCTGCCTTTGCGTCTATTCAGCGTTGGAATGGTTGGTTACATAGGAGTCAGATTGTTTGGCAAAGTACTGAGCGGGGCGAAATTACGGCCACTTTCCGAATTGGGATCTTTACAGATGATTTCCAAGTTGCCCTTACCGAACAATACGGACAAGTTTATGTCCATGTAAGAAGCGCAAGCCGCTTGGGGCATGGTGATCTCGGCGTGAACAGCCGAAGGGTGCACACGTACTTTCAATACGTAAAGGAAATACTTACAACTTGACCATAATGGAGATGGGGCTTTTTTCGTTGCAATTAATGAATGTTACCTCTTAACTGAATGAAGTTTACCCTTTTCCATACCGACGAACACACCCATGCGCGTGCTGGCTTGATCGAAACCGATCATGGGACCATCGAAACACCGATTTTTATGCCCGTTGGAACGGTAGGGAGTGTAAAAGCCATACCACCGTGCGACCTTTTGGATGAGGTGCAAGCACAAATCATTCTGGGAAATACGTATCACCTCTATCTTAGACCGGGTACGGGTTTGCTTCAGGCGGCAGGGGGACTACATAAATTTGCCTCTTGGCCCAAGCCCATGCTGACGGATTCTGGCGGCTTTCAGGTATATTCCCTTGCTGATAACCGCAAACTCACGGAAGAGGGCGTGCGGTTCCAAAGCCATATAGACGGTTCTACACATTTCTTTACGCCTGAATCGGTAATAGACATTGAACGGATGATTGGTGCCGATATCATGATGGTTCTTGATGAATGCCCTCCTGGCGATGCCCCTTATGAATACGCAAAAAAATCGTTAGATCTAACCTTACGATGGGCAAAGCGATGTCGCGACCGCTTCGAGCATACCGAACCGCTTTATGGCTATCAACAAACCCTTTTCCCCATTGTTCAGGGCGTAGTTTATCCGGATTTGCGGCGCGAGTCCGCACGCGCCATCGTAGATATGGGATTCGAGGGCTATGCGATTGGAGGACTTTCCGTAGGGGAACCTGCTCCGTTAATGTACGAAATGGTGGAGGTGGTAAATGAAATTCTACCTACTAATAAACCCCGCTATTTGATGGGGGTCGGTACACCCGAAAACCTGATCGAAAATGTGGCGCGGGGCGTGGACATGTTCGACTGTGTAATGCCCACACGAAATGGCCGGAATGGGATGCTGTTTACGACCGAGGGCATTGTAAATATTAAGAATAAAAAATGGGAATCAGACTTTTCGTCTATTGATCCGGGGTTGGAGGGCTATATCCACCGAACGTTTAGTAAGGCATATCTACGCCACTTATTCAAAGCCAGCGAGATTTTAGGGCTATGGATTGCCTCAGTGCAAAATCTCACGTTTTATCTGTGGTTGATGCGTCAAATGCGAACGGCCATTTTGGAAGGTAGATTTGATGCCTGGCGACGCGAGTGGTTGCCCAAAGTTACCCACCGCTTATAGCGATTGGCGGTCTATGTGCCCCATTTGCCGAAGCGTTTCTGGCGGAATTTTCCATGTAACCACATATCGGTTTTGCGAACCCCAAAAACCAATCCCATTGGCTACATTTTGGAGTGGCATATTGGGTTTGCGCAAGCGTTGTTCCCACTGGGCATCCAATTGTACGCCCTCCACCGAAATGCCATAAATACGCAATCCGTTACTGATATTCAGCATATCGGCCACACGGAAGCAATCGTTTTGAAGTTTAATGGGTACATTCCATTGTCCGGCATTTAATTCACCTGCTGTGTGATAGTCAAAACGAAAGGCAGCAGGCGGGGTTGTATCGTCTTTTGCAGCACGATACCAAACTTTAGCGCGATAAGGCAATATGGACGTTTGTACCAAAACCCGCTGAATCCAGCCCAATCCAACATCACGAGCCGGGCTTTGTACAGAAACCAGTGGAGTGGTTGGGATGGTGGTCTCGGCGGAGGCCTCGTATCCAGTTGTGTCTGTCACTTTCAATGTATAGGATTCTCCGGCTTGGGCACGAAAAATGGCATAGAATAAGTGTTCTTTTTCGCCGTTTGTGGCCGTAATCAATGAGTCGCGCCACACAAGCGTTTGTCCGGTACTTTTTACAATGGTTTTTACGCCTCCAACCTCATAAAGCCCACGCCCATCGGCCCTTTTTAAGGCCGTTACCCGTACAAATTGCGTATCCCGTGCGGTATCCAAATACCCATAAACCGAAACACGGATGGGCGCATTTTGGATGTAAGGCTGGATGGTGTTGTCGCAACCGCTCAAAAAGAAAACCCATAACCCGAAGAACAAAACACTTTTTTTCATTGTGGTAAAGTTCGTGATCAAGAACCTTGCTTACATAGCCGCATACTAAAAAAAGATGCGATACAGTTTTAGGCATAAGGACAGATTTAATCTACAAGAATTAGATTTCCAAGTCTATATTTTACAAATATTTACTTCAATATTTAATGACGTTTTTTTTATTTTTCCAGACAAGATGAATATCCAATACCTAAATAAAATGAGATCAGGGGTGTAGAAAATACATATTCAAGTCTTGACATGATGGTCATAACGTCCTATCATACCATAATCGTTTGTTTAGACAAATCCATCCAATCACCCAAACACTTAAAATATGGCATATGTAGTAACGGAGGCTTGTATTAACTGTAAATATACAGACTGTGTTGAAGTCTGTCCTGTAGATTGTTTTTACGAAGGCCCCAACTTCTTGGTCATTCATCCCGACGAATGTATTGATTGTAATGCTTGTGTACCAACCTGCCCAACCGAAGCCATTTTTGCCGATGATGAACTACCATCACGTTTAGAACATTATGCAGAGCTAAACCGCGATTTGGCAGATCGTTGGGCTGCCCAGCATCGTAATATCACGGCTAAGCAAGAGCCTTTACCATACGCTGATGCTGAGATGCACAATGAAAGTAAATCGGAACGGGATATTAAGCTGTGGGACTAACTCTATACCTGTTTCTCGAAATTAAGAGCCTCGCCTATAGTTGTGTAGAGGCTTTTTTATTGCAAAAGCTCTTTTGAAGTGCCAAAACAGGTTTCCTTAGAAAAACGCCCATCAGTACCGGAGTTGGCATGATGGGCGTTCTGTATGTCTAATAGGTAAAAGCCAAGCCCGCGCCCCATCCCATTTCATTGTGATAGCTTGCAGAGAGTGCTAATTTTTTGGTTAGAATATAATGCACATCCAATAGGTATTCCCTTTCGGACGTTATAGACATCCCCAATCTACCTCGGCTCGAAAACGCCAAATCCTCACGGCTCAACTTCATTTTAACACGCCCGGTATGATCCATTCGCGCATCTAATTCCAGAAAAAGCGGTAATACATAACGAAATCCAGCAACTATATGGATTTTTTCATGGGAATGATCTTGACCCAACCAGTCTTTCTCGTTGGCATGGGTTTGGTTTCGGAAATCTATGCCAACATATGGCATCAGGAATTGATTCCGGCCTATGAAACGCCCGACGTGTGTTTCTACCTCCACTTTAGGGTGGTTTAGCCAACCTACATGCCAGTGCGTCCCGATAGACCAGCGGGTATTTCCAAAGCCCAACATTCCTTCACTCCCATTGGTTTGTAATCCTGCATGAATCATGGCATGAAACTGCCGATCGTCTTGATACACTTTACGTAGCGCTTTCTTGGGATCAGGGATTTCAGGATTTGGAGGAGAGTTTTCGTAGCGGAAAATCCGCCCCATACCTGCCATCATATGGTAGAGGATATGGCAATGGAAAAACCAATCCCCTCCACTTTTATCGTTTGCGGCAAATTCTATGGTATTGGTTTCCATCGGCATAATGTCCAGCACATTCTTGAGCGGAGCATATGCTTCTTGTCCATTGATCACACGAAAAAAATGCCCATGTAAGTGCATCGGATGACGCATCATGGAACCGTTATACAGCTCTATTCGGATGTTTTCGCCTTGTTTAATCTGGATCACATCACTTTCCGATACGGTGCGGTTATTGAGTGTCCATACATAGCGGTTCATATTGCCCGTTAGTTCAAACCGGAGGGTTCTAATGGGTCCTTCGGGGAGTGTGGTTTTGGTTGTAGAGCGTAGCATCGCATAGTTCAACACGGTAAAATCATCCGAGACCACATAACGGGACGGGTCTTGTTTTCCATCTTCATAGCCAGACACCTCTGGGTACATCACCGTATTCATGTCCATTTGTTGGAGCGACATGTTCATGCCCATATCATCCATCGAGCCATCTAAGCGCATCATATCGTTCATCATCTTCATGCCCTCAAAGTATTTGAGTTTGGGCAAGACTGGCTGTTGAACCGTATCGCCGCTTCCAAGAAACAAAGAAGCATAGTTTGTACGATCTTCCGAGGTGGCCTTCAGTTCGTAACGCTTATTTTCGGGGATGTTCAGCACTACATCGTAGGTTTCTGCAACAGCAATCATCATCCGATCTACCCCAACGGGTTCCACATCTTTGCCATCGCTCGCTATGACGCTCATTTTCCCACCTGCATATTCTAACCAAAAATAGGTGGATGCACTCCCATTAATGATTCGCACGCGCACCTGATCTCTGGCTTTAAACTGCGGTGCATTTTGTTCGGGCTGGCCATTGGCCAGAAACTGTTCATAATACACATCCGAGACATCCATCGCTAACATACGCTTCCATTCATTCACTAATTTGGTTTTGATGTGGCCTTTTCGGAGGGCCTCGCCGTAGTTTTGGGTGGCTCCTTTTTTGATAGCATACCAGTCGGTGGCATGGTGTAAACTGCGGTGGATTTGGTTGGGGTCTTCGTTCGTCCAATCACTCAGTAATAAGACGTATTCCGGGAGTTTATCTTGTGGCCGAATGGTTGGATCGTCTTGTTTTTTATGGACAATCAAGGCCCCATACATGCCTTTTTGTTCCTGCATTCCCGTGTGACTATGGTACCAGTAGGTTCCACTTTGGATCAAGGGAAAAGTGAACAACTTGGTTTCGCCCGGCTGAATAGGCGCTGTTGTCAGATAGGGTACACCGTCGTAACGATTGGGCAAGAGAAGCCCATGCCAATGCAACATCGTCTCTTCGCGTAAGGTGTTGTGAACATAAATCTCGGCAATATCGCCCTCTGTAAACGTAAGGGTGGGTGCTGGTAATTGGTTGTTAATCACTATTGCCGCCACATTTTTACCGGTGAAATTGACTGTTTTTTCGCCCACATACAAATCGTACCGGATAATGTTTTGGGCTTGACTCCATCCCCCACTTTGTAGCAAGAAAAAAGCAAGGCAAGTCCATAGGAGTCTATTTTTAAAACACTTCTTCATACCCATTTTTAGCTAATACGGGAACAGGAGGTCCCAATCTGAAACCTCCCGTTCTCCAAAGAAGTGAAAAAATTAATTAATGGTCGCTTTTACGTTCCCACACGTCAACATGCTCTTGCCATAGTACGGGTTTTTAATGACCTTCTCCATACTCAGCCAGTCGGCGCCTTTTCCTTGATTGGCCATCGGGCAAAATTGCAGATATGCGGGCATATCCAAAACGTTGAAGGTCTTTACGAATGCAATAGTAGCCTCCGAAAGGCGTATAAAGGCCATACGTTGGTCTTTAATGGCATTGGCACTCGAAATGGAAGCGGCGCTTTCGTCTATTTTCGCTGCAAGGGATATATATGCCGTCCGTTGATTTGCTTGGAATTTGTCTCTTGTCACTTTTCCGAGTGTCAAACGGAGTGCCTTTGCTTGTGTAATTGCATCGTTTGGATTGTCTTTTACTAACGCATCCTTCACCGAAAAATAGGCGGTCAGAACGGAACGCAACTCACTTCTAAGGCCCGCTTCTAAGACGTTTTGTGGAGCGGCTGTGGCCGATTCTTTGGGTTCCTCACTGCTTGTTTTGTGGCCGTCGCCTTTTTTGCAATGTTCGCAGGCTTCACCCGCTTTGTGGCCGTCGCCTTTTTTGCAATGTTCGCAGGCTTCACCCGCTTTGTGGCCGTCACCTTTTTTGCAACGCACACACGTTTCACCCGTGCAAGCACAATTTTCTTTGCAATGTTCGCAGGTTTCACCCATTTTATGGGACTGCGTATAGGTAAACGGAAGACTTAAAAGAAGAAAAAAGAAAAAGAATTTCATGGTTGAATTAGGTTTAAGTTCAGTGTTTGGGTGTTAACAACATCTCCCTATCGTTAACACCAAGCCTTATACTGCTTTAGTACAAAGCATTGTAATACAAAGATTTGAACAAATATCCTAATTCCGAAAAATGCAGAGTAGTGCTTGCCAGTTGTCCGGTGGCGGACGGGCCTCATGATAGAAAAACGGCTTGGGTTGGGGCAGTCCCGAATCCAATACCACCAACGAGGCCGTAGAAATAGGCGCGACCAAATCGTTGGTAGAAGTTGGCACAATAATCCCAGCGGCGGTATCGGTTTGGGGTACTTCTACCTTGCAACATACGGCCCGTTTAAGGCTGGATGGTTGGGGAGTATGTGGTGTATTCCGATGCGCAACCGAGGCACGATGACAACTTTTGGAATGGAGTGTTTTCTTAAAGGCATGAGACCCAACACGTGGCTGTCCCTTCTTGCCCTTCATCCGACAACATGCCCTCTTTCCCGCCACTTGCTTCTTTCCCGACATAGCGCACGCATGAACCACTACCGGAATATGGAGCAATAACAACCAGACCAATAAAAAGCCAGCAAAAAGCCGAAATATGGGATGGTGGTTTACCACGTGTTTTTGGAAAATGATGCAATTTTTTTAAAACATCCAACATACATGAAAGGTTCCATTTTCTTTTGATGATTTTTTCTGACTTGCCTGCTTTCCCGATTATCAGCATCTGGTTAATGGAAAAGGCATGGCTGTTTTCAAAAAAATACCTTGATGTCTCTATGCAATTCTTGTATTATACCGCAATCACCAATATTTTAACCATAAAAGCAGAACCATGAAAAGAATCTTGATCACCGTTTTGGGCGTTTGGTTGATGGCCCCAAGCACACACGCCCAGTTTATGAGTAGTAATCTTGAAGTGGGGGTTCTAACCGCTAAGGTAAATGGCGACCAAACCACCGCTTTGCGTCTGGGCGTGCGTAATTTTTATTTACATGCGGCCAATACCGAACTTGCAAGCGGTTTAAAGGCGGTCTCTGTTGGGCCAGAACTTTACATCCCCATTATTGGACGACGCACCCGAAAACACCACCCCGAAAGATTGGGCCTTACGTTACAGGGATTTGCACGCGCTGGCAGTTACTACGACGACGATGGCAGTTTGGTAGAACCTTTTATCATACGCTACGGTGGAAATGTACACCTGCATCGCGGTTTGGCATTGGGGCGCCTGATGGTTATTCCACGCGCCACTTGGGGATATTACCGGAATAATAACTATGACGAAGACGCCAACCAACTTTCGCAGACGGATTTCCGAAATCTACAACTGGCCATAAAAGGCGGGTTCCGGATTGGCCGTAAGGCAACCTTGGCCGCCGAATGGTCCACGGGAAATACCCAAAACCGCATTACCGAACAAGAAACCAAGGCTTCTGCTTGGATGTTCTCCCTGCTTTTCCGGCGATGAGCCGATTTTGGTCATCTGTTTTAGCCAATAAATAGTATCTTATTAGGCGGTAACATCGTTACTGCCTTTTTTTATTTATCCTTTAACCCTAATTATGATGAAAACATGCCTTTTTCTTCTGTTTGGCCTTCTTTTTTCCTTAAGCACACGAGGGCAAAGCCAATCAGATACCAGTATCCTACTTTATTACAACGGTAGTATCAATGGGAAATTTCAAATTTTAATGCACCTTTCACTGACCGAGGACGTACTAATTGGAACGTATGTTTATGCTTCTCAAAACAAGCCCATTACCTTGCGCGGAAGCCTGTATGAAGCCCAGTTCTCTGCTTCAGAATACGATGCTGCTGGGCGCATCACCGGAACCTTCAAAGGGGAATTAGATGAGTTTGAGAACATTCAGGGGCTTTGGCGCAGTGCCGATGGTAAAAAACAATATCCCTTCTCCATAGAACGCATCGGCAGTCGAAACCGACTAAACACTACGCATCCCCATCAATTTGTCATCAAAGATGCATCTCCTAAATACGAAGCACGGTTTAGTGTGGCAAACTGCGAAGACGATACCTGTACAGGACTGGCCACCATTGGTTTATACGACAAATCTGGTAAGCACATTCAGACCTTTTTTTCCGATGATTTATACATGGCACTCGACGAAAAACAAAAGCCATCCATAAATGTGGTCCAACTTTATAATGAACAAAGTGCGCTCGTTTTTGATGATTTTAACTTCGACGGGCAAACCGATCTGGCTATCCGAAATGGCAATATGAGCGGATACGGTGGGCCAAGCTATGATGTTTATTTATATCAGCCTGCTAAGCATCGCTTTGAATTCCATATTCCGCTCTCACTCATGGTCATGGAAAACCTAGGCCTATTCCAAACCGATGTGAAGCGAAAAGTTTTGGTCACCTTCACCAAGAGCGGCTGTTGCTGGCACCAAACCAGTGAGAATGCCTGGCGAAACGGCCAAATTGTGCCCATTAAAAAAATTACCGAAGATGCTACAGTAAACAACGACCGGGTAGTAGTAACTACGGAGGTGTTGACCGGGAAAAAGTGGAAAAAAAGCGTAAAAAATTATAAAATAACAGATTATTACAAAGAATAATTTACAGACATTTCGGGATGCATCTGCAACGTAACAACCAACGGCTTTGTTTCGTTATTTCTAAAAACCATTTTCGTAAGGGGTTCTCTATACGATCCCAAAGGACGAAGTATCTTGTAATCCGAAAAGTTTTCCACCTTAAACTTGTTAAACAAGCCCTATGAACAAACTTGCTATACCTGCCTTGCTCTTCCTGATGCTTTTTATATCCGCCTGTGATACCACCGGGAAGGTACTGAAGCGGGCTACCACCCTTGAGGCAAAAGGGCGGTATGAAGATGCCGCAATGGCCTATATACAGGTTCTCCAAAAAAATCCTACCCTTTCTAATGCACGTTCTGGCTTACAAAGTACGGGCGATGCGGCCATTAGGGCCATATTGGCAGAACAAACCCGGGATGCCAAAGCACAGGTGAACCACTACCGCCGGGTGGATAACCTGGTGCAAAAAGCAGATGCCGTAAACCTCTCTCTCACGCTTCCAGCAAATTATCAGACCGACCGCCGGCGGGCCTTTAACAATGCCATCCGTGAACTGGTGACACAAGCCGAAAACTTGGGCATCGAACGAAAGTGGGAACAGGCCCTGAATAGTGCCAAAGAAGCCCTGCAATATGAACCAGACCCGGATGCTGAGCGGATGATTCGTAATCAAATGTTTGACCTCGAAGATCAATGGAGTAAAGATCTTGCCGCTGCGGGATTGGTTGCAGAGCGCAAACGCGATTGGTCGGGCGCCCTGCGTAACTACGAAAAAGCTGCCGAAATCACACCTGATGAGCGCATGAAGGAGGAAATGACCCAAGCCCGAAGCAATGTCTTGTTTCAATGGGCCGAGGACGACATTCGATACAACAAGTTCCGTGCAGCGTATGACAAGTTGGGCCGTTCCTTGGAAATGACCCCGCGAAACGAGCGGGCCCGTAGCCTGATGGAAGAAGCCATGCGGCGCGGTAGCCGGAAAGTAGCGTTTTTACCCCTTTACCGCACGGCGGCAGCCACACAAGAAATGCCGGATAGTTTTGTGCAGGAATTAAACGACGAACTCCAGTTTGGCTACTGGGGCAAACCGCCTGCCTTTGTTGTTACCAGCGACCCACGCGACATACGGCGCGAAATGCGCAAAGACGACCTCGAAGGCCGTGTCCTTTCTGATGACAAAGTGTATCTCTTGGGAAGGCGTATCGGGGGAGATTTTATTGTTTTTGGAGAGGTAGATCGCTTTGTTGTAACCGAACGTAACGTCCGTGAACGAGACCGAAATGCGAATACCTTCTCTAAGCAAAAAGTAACCTACAAAGAAGTGATTGTAGAACGGAAGGTGGAAGTGGGCGTTTCTTTTCGGATTCTGGAACTGAGCAAACGTCGGCTCTTTACCTCTGGCGGCACCCGGCATACCGAGGTGATTCAATATAAAACTGCAAAATATGCGGGTAATATGGCCGATTTAGACCTCAACCGTGAGCAGCGGGGCATTTTTAATGGAGAAGACAAACGCGAAAACCTGAACAATATGATTACAAAAATGGTGCGGGAAATCGGGAAAAAGACCGCTAATGGGGCTTATACAAAACTTTTAGACGGTATTGAATAATCCCTTTTTGTACAAAATTATACAACGGGTCTCTATTGCAGTGGCCCGTTTTTTATCCAAGAGCCTCACTATATCTGACATTCCCCACCCCTTTAGATTCGGAAATAGTCTAAGTACATGACAAAAAAGGGGTAATGATTTTTTGGTACAAGTGATTAAATTGATTGATTAAGACTTGCGCCACCCATTCTAAGCCATATGCGAATAATGATTTTTCTGGTCTTCCATGTTTCTTGATTTTGATTGGTT
>JAEUSQ010000057.1 GCA_016788705.1 Bacteroidetes Order II. bacterium | reverse complement strand
TTTTAGTTCACCATCACATTAATGGTCAGGGTATAGGTTCCCGGGGCGATATTGCCGAGCGACCAGAGGCCAGAGGCATTGTCGTAAGAACCAGTGGCAGTGGTCGCACTGACAAAGTTCAGGCTTGCTGGAAGCATATCTCGGACGACTACCCCATTCGCCGTTCCAGGGCCTTTGTTCACCAAAGTGAGCGTAAACGTAAGGGTATCTCCCGGACGAACAACCGGACTACTGGCGGTTTTGGTTAGTTCAAGATCGGCTTGTGGTGCTACGTTGGAGCAGGTTGGCGGCGCTGTGACGGTGACGGGCGTGTTGGTACACGTTGCGGTTGTGTTGTCCGTCAGCGTAAGCGTAAGATTCCCGCCGGAGATCGGGAAAGCGGCGCTTGACGCACTTGTTACGCCATAATTGACGCTGGCAAAGACCGTAGCCGTCGGTGCGGGTGCGGTTTTGTCCACCTTGTAGGTTGCTCCTGTATTCGATCCGGTTGCACTGATGGTAAAGGTAAACGTGTCATCCGCAGGGTCGCTCGGTGTGCCATTGTTGTTACAAGTGGGCACGACCACCGGTGTATTGATGGCACAAACGGGGTTTGCCGTCAATGGATTCGTAACGGTCACCGTCACGGTACTGCCTGCGGTAATGGGTTGTGCGCCACTTGGGCTAATCACCGCCGCGCCATAGGTGTATCCTGAGGGTGGTGCGGGCTGGGTGGGTTCCGTAACGGTACAGGTTGTACCTGCGGGGATATTGAGGATGGTTTGGCTCGCCCCATTTGCGAGGGTTAGGGTTTGGTCAAACGCATTATCAGAACAGTCCACCACAATTGAATAGGTTGGACTTACAAAGCCCCCAGGCGCACCTGTCACAACCTTACTGACTTGCAACGAACCGACGGTTAAGCTGGAACAGGTGGGCGGTGCAGTAATGGTTACAGGGCCATTGGTACAAGAACTCGTTGTTCCATCCGTAATGGTAATCGTTTTATTTCCACCAGAGATGGGGAAACTGCCATAAGGGCCTTGAGCGGTATTGTAAGCCAGTCCTGTGCGGGTATCATCTCCACTAAGGTTGTAAGTACTGCCTGTATTGGATCCGGTTACGGTGATGGCGTAACTAAAGGTGTCATCTGCCGGATTGCTCGGCGTGCCATTGTTATTACAGGTTGGGGTGACGGTTGGGGCATTGATGGAACACGTTGCTGCTGCAATAAACCCAAAGTCCACCGAAAGATTAGAACGATTATCGGCAAAGGCATCGTTGTCGTCATCGGTGGCACTGCCTTTTCGATCTACTTCGTTGGTTGGTTCGGCACTGCCCGTGCCTTCACCTAAGGTGACCAATGCCGAACGCACGCCCGTTCCATCCACAATCGTACCGTTCTCGTTATTGTCTCCATCTGAATCTGGATCGGCTTCTTCACCAGCCGTCGAGGACGTTTTGCCTGTCAGTGCCGACGGATTCAGTGCCGAAGATTGGTTGGACGGAATTTTGACATAATAATCGCCTGCGTCCAATGCGGTGAAGACGTATTTGCCGTTTGCATCGGTATTCGTGGAGGCTAACAACGTATTCGCACTGTTGTACAGCTCTACTAAAACGCCTTCAATCCCCATTTCGCCGTTATCCGCCATGCCATCCTGATTGGTATCCATCCACACCAAGTTTCCCAGACGATAACCCGGAATCAAAGCGCCGGTTGGAATGGCAATGCCCACTTTGCGCGGTTCGGCGGTGTCTAAACGCGTTGTGGTGACCGAGGGATCAACGCCTGCATTGGTGGAACGGTGGGCAATGGAGTTCCATGCAATTTTTTCGAATGGTGCCGTGACCGGAACCTGCATGGGCACGTTCAGAATGATTTCTTTCCCTGCTTCCCAGTGTGGCGCATTGGTAAAGGGTACTTTTAGTCGAAACCCTTTGACGGCGCTCCAGTTTGTGACAGTGGTTGTCCAGTCGTTGATACATCCCGTTTGCCATCCCGATTCATTGGAAGAATTAGACATTTCGGGGCGGCAAGGATTCGTGGAAAAAGTATAAGCAATCTCTGCACCGGGTAAGGCAAGGACAGATGCGGTATAAGCATCGGCGGCGGTTGGTGCGCTTGTCATCACAGGAACCCATTCGGTATTTCGGGTTTGGGAAGTAAGGATTTCGGAAACACCTGTATCGCCCATGAACGGAAATACATCGTAGGCGACGTAATTCTTCAAGGGTAGGTTGCCGTAGTTGATGAGCTTGATTTTGTAATCAAACGTGCCACCGGGAACGGTACGTGCAACACAGGGAAAACGGGTGTAAGTTCCATCTAAGGTTGGGCAAAAGGCATCGGGAATGGCAGGCGTGCTGGCAGGATCATCCACATTGGGGAGTGAAGCATGACCTCGAATCCATTTCTCGGCTCCCATCACCACCGCAGCAACCACATTAAAGTTTGGCGTATTTTCGCTGGAGCAAATGCTATCTGTCGTACTCCCATCTCCATCTAAGTCATTGGTATCCGTTGCGTAAAAATTGTATTGGCAATAGACAGTTGCATTGGTGGCGGTTAAAAAGTTGTCATTCCGGTATGTTCCAACCGCTGTGCCAGGCTTGACACGGGTGATAATCCTTACCGATGCAGAATGAAGTCCCCCAAATGGTATGGAGGCAGGGTTTGCGACCCCAGGATTGCCGTTGATATCTACCGAACCACTCGGTGCTGTGTTAGCCCAGGTCCAGCGGAGCAACGTTCTGCCTGTTCCGTTATAGTTGTTAAGGGCTACAAAGTTAGGAGAAGGCAGCGTCGAATTGCCTGGTGTATAGTTTGACCACCGAACAAACTCTAATTGGGGCGGCAATAAATCCATAATGGTTGGATTTGTAGCAGGGCCTATTGCAGGTTCGGTATTGCTGATCGTAATAGACCACTCTATTTCATCACCTGGTTTGATGGACGTGGCGGTAGCAGGATACTGATCTTTTCGTGTACGTACAGTGGGTTTAGGATCTGTGACCGTTACGGTTGCACATCCTTGTGTATTGCTAATGTTGCTCCCCGAAGCGGTAACACAGTTGACAATTGATGTTCCAGTAGGCGTACCAGCTGGAACATCTAAGTACACGTAGTTTGCATCGCCAAAATTGTAATCTTGTGTAGCAAACTCACGCGGAATTTGGTTTGGAAGGGCAGGATTATTATCGTCATAAAACGTCCATCGGATATGGGTTATGCCTGTTGGAAAGTCGGTGCCACGATTAAAGATGCGGAAATCCCCTTTACCTGTTGGCGCTACATTATCTTCTAAAATTGTCCATGTTCCTTGATTGTTAGTTGAGTATTCAATCCGCGCCCGCACATTGGTATCTGGAAAGTTCCATCCTGAACGTTGGAATTTGGCTAAATCAAAACCTACAGGAATGGCTTCAACCACAACAGGATTGGTTACAGGGACGTTACCATATAAAGCATTAAACCCAAACCGATAAATCGCCTGATTCCCTGCAACAACCTCGCTATTGATGGTCTCCTTGCTCGGCACTAACTGCGGATCAGGTGCCGCAAATCCGTGAGAAACATTCGCGCATTCATTAAATACAGGCGATGTGGCTACAAAGCAAACTGAATTGGTTACATTACTGCCTGTATTAAACGTGCTTGAGGGGTAGTTTAAGGTAACCGTTAGGAGATGTCCGTCATAACTATCGTATTTATACGTAGCACTAAAACTTCCTGTAAGAGGACTGTACGCACGCCCCCAAGAGTTTATTAAATGGGTTGTTGGAAAAGTCCAGGTAATCGTATTCCCACTCACCGTACCACCATCTGCATTCACTACGGTAGCACCTGCGGGAAAAGTATCGGTAATCGTGAGGTTGGTTAAGTCCACGTTCCCACTAATTTGGTCGGCCGACAAAGCAATTTGGTATTGTACATTAGCACCGACAGCAGGCGCACCTGTTGGCTGTAGTTTTACTTTAGTGACCGTGTATTGCGGAGTGGGTGGAGTGGTACTAACGTTAATGGTTACACTCGCCGTCAAGCTAGCATTGGCAGGGTTGATAGGGTCTGTAATGACCGACGTGCCCGGAACCACGAGGGTTTGCCCGGCTGCGCTGGGGTCAATCCGAAACGTCACCAATAAATCGCCGGAGTTACCATCCGTATAAGGGCTTCGGGTCATGGTAACGGTTCTGGTCCCTGCGTTATAAGAACCCGTTGAGCCAGCCGGAACCGCCATGCTGATATAGGTCAGGCCTGTTGGTACCACGGAACTAATGGTGAGATTGCCACAACCTGTCGTTAAACTGGAACAGGAATACCGATAGCGCACCACCACCATTGCGGCAGGGTCATATGGTCCCGCATTGGGCAAGTCCATCGAGAACGTTTGGCTTCCTGCGCGTTTGGATAAGGGTAAAGAATGGGGGGACGCGGCAAAAGTATAAAGAGGAAAAAATAAACAAGTTAGGCAAAATACAAAAAAACCTATAGCAGAAATTCTATTTGCATTCTTCATAAAAGGAGGTCTGGTTAAGTTGAGGAAAGGGAACACCTTACTGTGTCAAGTCTTCAATGATTGTGCCTATAAATCCACCTTAACCATCCCTTCCTTATGCATAGTAAATATGAAAAAAATGTGACAATAATTTATATAAATTGTCTAAGTAATTGTTTATAAGTGTCTTATTTAAAATTATCCCAAACCATTTTTCTATTCAACGACATCTTTATATTTCAGCTTACCAAGTTTACATTCTAAGAGTTACTTGTATGTCTCATTCTGAAATAACCGCCTTACTCCACCGAATCAATCACGGCGAAAGCGATGCTTGGTCTATTTTGATGGAACAGGCCTATGCCAACTTATTACAAATTTCTCGACAAGTCCGCTCTCTTAAGCAAGCAGAACTACACCCAACTTATGATACCTATGCGGTCCTAAATGAGGCTTTTTCGAGCCTCTATGACAGCAAACAAGTTGTGTGGAAAGACCGTAAACATTTTTATCTTACGGTTGCTCAGGCCTGCCGCTATGTGATTACGGTCTATCATCGTAATAAAAACAGCCTTAAACGTGGAAAAGGGTTTGTGCGGATTTCTGAAAAAGAAGCAGAGCCAGAAGCTATTTTTGACCCAGAAATACAAGATCAAACTTCAGCTTTAGACATCGCATTAGATATTTTGGCGCAAACCAATCAACGCGCATGGGAAGGCGTGATGTTGCGATTTTATGCAGGTTTAAAAGAAGCTGAAATTGCGAAAATTCAACATGTGAGTACTCGAACCGTCATTCGAGACTGGGTGGGCGCGCGGGCTTTAATGGCCAGTGTTTTACAAGAACAATCCTAATACGCAACTGCCTTATGACACCCCTATATCCCAAGTTTGATACCACCGAATGGGAAGTTCTATCCACCCACTTAGAAAACCTACAAGCCCTGCCTGACCTAGAAAAGGGGGCCTATTTAGCACAGGTTAAAGAAGAATCGCCTCATTTATATGAATGGGTTCAAAAACTTGCATCGGTGGATGCTGCTTATGAAGCCGCTTTAGACGAAGCCTTAGCCCCTGTGGAACAAAACCAGTTTTTAACGCCATTAGCCGACCTTAAAGGGCAGCAAATGGGGCAATATGTCTTGTTGGAAAAAATTGGCGAAGGCGGGATGGGAGAGGTGTATCTAGCGCAACGAACCGATGATTTTGAGCAAAAAGTCGCCATTAAGATTCTGCGGTATGCTTTTTTAAATCCTCGGCTGGCCAGACGTTTTGAAAAAGAACAGCATCTATTGGCCCGCCTGCAACATCCTTCTATTGCAAACTTTATAGATGCAGGCCTTAGTGCCAATGGGATTCCTTTTTTGGTGATGGAGTATGTAAATGGGCAAGATTTGAGGACTTATGCGGCCTCTCATCGCCCCACCATTGCAACACAAATTGGCTGGATTTTGCAAATTTGCGAAGCACTCCAGTATTTACACACCAACTTGGTGGTGCATCGGGATCTTAAGCCTAGTAATATTTTAGTGTTACCGAATGAGCGAATCAAAATGCTGGATTTTGGGATTGCTAAAGTGTTAGAAACCGCCAATGCACCAGATGAACATACCCAAACCCAGCCTTTTCAATATGTTTTAACCCCCAATTATGCCAGTCCTGAACAGCTCTGGGGAAAGCCTATTTCCGCTTTATCGGATGTTTATGGGCTGGGGGTTGTGTTATATGAGCTATTAACCGATCAACTTCCGTATCAGGTAGCTGGTAAGAACCTGGTGGAATTAGAAACCGTTTTTAAGGAACAGCCCCCGCTACCAAGTCTTATTGGCGAAAAAAGCGGGATTAAACTAGCAAAAGACTTAGATACAATTGTATTAAAAACACTGTCTTTTGAACCAAGTCAGCGGTACGGTAGTGTGGCAGCTTTGGCAGAAGACTTGCAACGTTGGCTAAAGCGTGAACCCATTCTAGCCAAGCCACAAACATGGTCTTATCGGCTTTCGCGGTTTGTGGCGCGTAATCGGGTATTAGTTTTGCTTGTGGGGCTTTTATTCGTCACCCTTTCGGGTAGTTTGGCTTTTACCTTATGGCAAGCAGGAAAAATTAAGGATGAGTCTAATAAATCAGGCGAAGTATTGGCTTTTTTAGAACAAGTCTTGGCTGGCTATGATCCTTTTAGTCCAAACCCTGCCCCGCAAGACCTCAAAGCGACCCAACAATTGATTCAAAATAGTTTGACTTATCTGAACGACTTGCCGAAAACACATCCAGAAGTCCGCATACGGATTTTTAACCTACTTTCGGGCATTGCGTTTAGCCGTAGCCAAACACAACTTGCTGACTCTTTGAACCAAATTGCCCAAAAAGAAATCAAGCAAACGGCCTCCAGCACCTACCTCCAAGTCGAAACCTTCCTACACACTGCGAAAATAAACTGGCTCAAGCAAGCTTTTACAGATGGGATTAAGGCGGCAGATCAAGGGCTTTTGCTCGCTACATCGGAAGCGCCAGAAATACTAAAAAAACGACGAGAGCTTCTAAATATTAAAAATATGCTGCATCTGGAGCTGGGGGCGTTAGAAGCAGCAAAAACGGCCTTAGACGAGGCCAACTCGATAACCGAAAAGGTTTATAATGCACAAAGCCTTGAGTATGCCCAGCAATTAGGCCAAAAAGCCGCGATTGCAGGGTATGAAGAAGAGTATAAAACGGCGGTTGTTTTATTAGAAAAAGTTATTGAAATATATAGACTTAATAAAAAAGAAAGCCATCACTTTGTTTCGACGGCTTATAACAATTTGAGCCTTGCTTTAAAATACTTGGGAAAAAAAGAAGAGGCATTGCTGGCTTTGGATCAATCTATTCAAATTTCTGAAAAGATTTTCGGAACCCACCATAAAGAGGTCATTACCAGCCAAATCAATAAAGCTACGACGTTATACGAGTTTGGACAATTGGAACAATCCGTGGCCTTGCTCAAGAAAATCCTGCCCTTTGGCGAACAAATTGGAGGGGAAACCCTTCAATCCATCTATTATAACCTCGCCTTTATTTTGCAAGATCAGGGCAAGTTAGCCGAAGCCGAACAATGGGGAAAAAAGGCCTTGGCCAGTTTGACAAACGTAGTCTTGCCCGACCATCCTGATCTTTTACGAACCGAATATTTATTGGGAGAAGTGCTACGGGAATCCAATCGTTTGTCTGAAGCGGAGTCGTATTTCCAAAAAATGATTCAAGCCACCCAAGACCAGCAACCGCCAAGTCCACGTTATGTTCGTGCCTTGCTCAAAATCGCCTGGATTCGCTTTGATCAAAACCAAACCCTTGCAGCGGAAACGCTCATCGCACAAGTCAAAGAAGCCATGCCCAAGATTCAGCCGCCGCCAATGCTTTCCTTAGAGTTAGAAGCCATCGAAGCATGGGCTTTATTCAAAAAAGGAAATCGCTTGGCCGCCAAGCAACAAATGGAAACGGTTTACCAAAAACTGCAAGAAAACGCGGATGCGGATATCGTCTTGAAACGAATGTTGCTAAAACGAAAAAACAGCCTCGCTTCTTAAAACGGATGGTCTAAAAGTTGCTCCAAACTAATGGGGAGGTTTTTGATAGAGAAAGGCTGGATATTGCAACGTAGCACAGCAGTTCATATATGATTTACCCAATAGACCCCCAGACCAATGGTGTATAGGGCCGAAATACCCAAATACGACCAGAAGAGGACATGACACCAGCGGCTTTTTTCATGAGATAGGTGCAGATAAAACGCACACAGGACACCAACCAGCATCATGGCCACATGACCGCGTGGCTCGCCCGCAAACAATTTCGTGACCATCACCACAGAAATCATCCAAAAAAGAATACTAAAAATGGGGAGCAAGAAGGGATACATCTTGTCGAGTTCATCCATAAAAGTGCGGATGGGGCGGGTAATGGTTTTCATGATAGTCAGGGTCTAAGATGGATTAAATACAAACACGAACACTTGTGGACGTAAAGATTTGAGCTATTAACGATTAATGTTATTAAATTGTTACCTCAATGTTACCAAATTATAAAGAACTTTGAATAAATACAAGACCTTTTCTTTTTTGTCGAACAAAAAAAGGAATTTTTTTATATAGACTTGCTTTTTTGGTATGTCCTTTGGACTTTGACTAAATTCACAATGACCACCAACACGGGTGGGAGCAGCATGTTGTTACACTAAACCCGCAAAACAAACTTGTCTCGTCATATTTGCACTGTACTGGGCACGCGGCCCCAATTTGTAAAAGCTACGATGGTCAGCAAGGCTCTTCGTAAAGTGGGCCTGCAAGAATCTATCGTCCATACGGGTCAGCACTACGATACGGCATTAGATCGTTCGTTCTTTGAAGAACTCCAGATGCCGCAACCAGTGGCGAATCTTGGCGTGGGTAGCGGTCTTCATGCATGGCAAATTGGGACCATGATGATCCGGTTAGAAGCGTGGCTATTGGCACAAAAGACCCTTCCAGATGCGGTTTTGGTTTATGGAGACACCAACAGTACACTAAGTGGTGCGCTGGTAGCCGCCAAACTCAGGTTACCCATCATTCATATAGAAGCGGGACTGCGGAGTTTTAACCGTAACATGCCTGAAGAAACCAACCGTATCTTGACAGACACGTTGGCCACTTGGTGTTTTTGCCCTACCGAGACCGCCGTAGAGCACCTCAAAAACGAGGGCAAACACCATGGTGTTTTTCTTTGTGGCGATGTGATGCACGACGCCACGGTTTTTTTTGGTGAGCAGGTTAAAGAGCACTTCCCTCCTGTCTTTTCGGTGCTGAAGCCCCAATCCTATGCCGTCCTCACCATCCACCGCGCCGAAAACACCGATGACCCTGACCAGTTCGAGGCCATTCTGAGAGCCATTGCCCGCATAGACCAGCCTGTGGCTTGGCCCGTTCACCCCCGTACCCGCCATTTTTTGGCTTCTCGCACCCTCCCCCCCAATCTGCATCCGCTGCCGCCATTAGGTTATTTAGACATGATGGCCTTGGTTCGTCATGCGAAAATGGTTTTAACCGACTCTGGCGGATTGCAAAAAGAGGCCTATTGGTTGGGGGTACCGTGTATCACACTGAGGAACGAAACCGAATGGCCAGAGACCCTCTCAAACGGCTGGAATCAGTTGTCTGGAAATCGTTTGAAGGACTTGCCTGAGATGGTTCAAACCCTCCCAAGAGGAGGTCGTCCGCATTTTGGTACGATAGGTGGGGTTGGGGCCAGTACCCTCATTGCCCAAACACTCTTAGATGAGTTGGCCCATGTCTAATACCCCTACTCCGGAACCGACCTCTCGGATTCTGGACATCTTCAAGACCAGTAGCATCCACAGCATCGGGACGTTTTTGAATAAATTTTTGCTTCTTTCCTTGGTTCCGTTATACTCGCACCTGCTTCCGACTACCGATACAGGCCTCATTGGCTTAATGGATACCACCGAACAATTCTTGATTGCATTCCTTATTCTGGGTCAAGGACAAGCGTTCGTCTGGCAATTTAAACAAGAACCAGATCCGGAGGCCCTTACCCGCCTCTTTTCTACCAGCATGTGGTTCATGGTGTTCATTAGTACAATGGGTATTGGTGCCTTGGTTCTTTTTTCCGAACAAACGGCTCCCCTGATCCTCAATACGGCGCACCCTTTGCAAGGACTGGCTTTCGCTTGGATGATGGTAAGTTTATTTCTACGGAATCTTCAAAGCTTATCGGTAAATTATCTACGCGCAGACCGAAAGGCCCTCTCCCTCGAAACCGCCAACTTCATAGGTACAGCCCTCTTTGTAGGACTTAATTTTGTGTTGCTGTATTGGTTTAAGACAGGTGTTTCGGCGATATTGGCAACCCGACTACTTTTGCTCTTACCTGTGTTGGTGGTTGCCGGATGGTTTGCCCGTCCTTATTTACGGTTTCAGTTAGACTTAGGCGTCTTGCGTAAGATGCTGCGCTATGGCCTTCCCATTACCTTGGCCGCAATGGCTTACCCCATCCTGAATTTCGCAGATCGGTATATGATTACTGCCCTGATAGACCCATCCGGCAACCTGAATGGCATCTACGAGATATCTTATAAATTTGGGATGATTCCAAGTATGATCTTGGTGGGCCCCTTCTTACAGGCATGGCAACCCGCTCTTTACGACAAAGCCGACGACGCCAGCCGAAATGAGGTCTATCGTCGGATGTTGCTCTATGTTACTTTTGCGGGAGCAACGCTTTGGCTTGGACTTTCTGTTATGCGGACGGAACTGCTACACGTTTTCTCTACACCAGCCTATTATAGCGGAAGTGCCATCATTCCTTGGGTAGCGGCCTCAAATGTCTTTTATGGACTTGGCTGGATCGTCGTTGCAGGGTTGGCAGTACAATCAAAAACTGTTTTTATGGGGGTATGGACAGCCCTTGCGGCACTGATCAACATTTTGCTGAATTTATGGTGGTTACCTATTTGGGGCATGATGGGGGCTGCTTATGCCACTACCGTTGCCTTTATCTTGATTTTTATTGGATTTGCTGTATATTCTAAAATAAAACTAAACATCTCTTTCCCTTATGCGAGATGGTTTTTGTTGTGCACCATTGCCTGGATAGGCTACACCATAGTGGACAAAATCATTGTGATCCCCAACCTCTTTTTGTCGGTCATCCTCAAATCATTGCTCTGTTTTCCTGTTATTTTCCTTATGGCTTTTGTGGTAGGGCTTCGGCGCCCGCAAGACCTACAAGCCATTTTAAAACAAAAATAATCCTTAACGCCATCAATTCAACGCCATTTCGTAATTTAGCCTTGGTTGTTGATGGGTAAAATGTATATCTTGTCTTTCTAATCAGTTTTGAGTTTTCTTTTTACATTCGTTCATGTTTATGAAGTGCAAGTAAAAAGATTCGGGTAGGGCAAGTCCTGTACGGTTCGCTCCCTCTCAACCCCGCCAGGACCGGAAGGTAGCAACGGTAGGAGGTCGTAGCAACGCGATGCAGTCAGCTTGCCCTTTTATATTTTTATGGCCCCGTCTTTGTCGTCCAACTTCCTGTTCTTTGCGTTTTCGCGATGTTTTTGAAACCTACGCTTAGATGGCACCTCCCACACTCGAGGTGCGTATAAAGGGCGTTTAGGTAGTCCATTAACCCTTTATTTTCTATGACGGTTTTTACTTTTTTGTTTTTGATTGGCGGCTTGGTCCTCTTGGTACTGGGCGCAGACGCATTGGTAAAAGGCGCCTCCCGTTTGGCGCTTGCCTTGGGGATTTCGCCCATTATTATTGGTCTTACGGTGGTCTCTTATGGAACTAGCGCACCAGAGTTGGCAGTTAGTACCCAAGCGGCGTGGGCGGGACAGGCCGACTTAGGCGTGGGAAATGTGGTAGGAAGTAATATCTTTAACATTTTGTTTATATTGGGTTTGTCTGCCATTATTGTTCCATTGGTCGTACACACACAACTCATTCGGATTGATGTGCCCGTGATGATCTCTACGGCTTTTTTATTTTTCCTATTTGTGTTAGATGGGCAATTGGCCAAATGGGAAGCAGGTATTTTGGCACTTGGTGCATTCTTCTATACGTGGTTTCAGATTTACCTAAGCCGAAAAGAGAAAAGAAGTGCCTTAGAACAAGAGTTTGAGGCGGAGTTATCGCAAGCCCCACGAACAGGGACGGCGGTTAATATAGGGTGGATTGTTTTGGGATTGGTGATGCTGGTTTTGGGTTCTAACTGGTTGGTGGACTCGGCGGTTACCATTGCCCGTACACTGGGGGTCTCGGAGTTGATCATCGGCCTGACCATTGTGGCCATTGGAACCTCTTTGCCGGAAGTCGCCACGTCGGTTGCTGCAGCCTTAAAAAGGGAGCGCGACATTGCCGTCGGAAACGTGGTTGGCAGTAATATCTTCAACATCCTAACTGTTTTGGGGATTTCTGGCTTGGTTTCACCACAACCCATCAATGTTTCCAATGCGGCTATCGCCTTTGATATACCAGTGATGCTTGCGATTTCGGTCGCTTGCTTCCCTATTTTCTTCAAAGGCTTGGAGATTACCCGTTTTAGGGGAGCCTTGTTCTTCTTTTATTATATTGCCTATACGCTTTATCTGGTTTTGGCACACACCAAGCACGATGCCCTTTCCACCTTCAGCACCGCCATGTGGTATTTCGTGTTGCCTTTTACGGTACTGACCTTGGTCTGGTATTTGGTAGGTGGTATCAAAGAACGGCGTACCGAGGCGTCTTAAGGCATTATTTTATAAAGAATTAGACCATTGGTGAGAAATCTTTCTTTCTCCAGACCTGTTTGGGGTAATGGTTTATTTTACGAAAAACTGTATGAAAACCCCCGTTCTAACATCCGGAATTCAGCCAAGTGGCATTTTGCACATTGGGAATTATTTTGGTGCGCTCCGCCAAAACATTGCTTTGGGCAATCAGTATGGTGGCTATTTTTTTATTGTGAACTACCATGCCCTTACAACGGTAAACAACCGTGAGGAATTGGCACAATATAGCTTTGACGTGGCCTTGGATTATCTGGCCTTGGGCTTAGATCCGGCCAAAGCAAACTTATTTCTACAATCCGATGTACCACAATTGGGTGAATTGACTTGGATATTCTTGTGTCTTACCCCTGTTTCGCTCTTAGAGAAGGGGGTGGCTTATAAAGATAAAATTGCCAATGGTCTTTCCCCTAATGCAGGGTTATTTACCTATCCTATTTTGCAGGCAGCGGACATTTTGATATATGGTGGCACGCTGGTTCCTGTTGGGCAAGACCAAAAGCAAAACATTGAAATTTGTCGTGACACGGCAGAACGTTTTAATCGGATGTTTGCGCCCGAAAACCCAATTTTCCCGATGCCGGAGGCCTATATTTTGGAAGATGTGGCGGTTGTGCCCGGACTGGATAGTCGAAAGATGTCTAAAAGCTATGGGAACACCATTGGTATTTTTGACGAAGGGAACGTACTCAAAAAGAAAGTGATGAGTATTGTTACGGATTCCACACCGCTGGAAGATCCTAAAAACCCCGAAACGGACAACGTTTTTGCCATGATCCGGTTGTTTGCTTCTCCAGAAAAGCAGGAAGAAATTGCCGCAGCGTATCGGGCGGGTGGCTATGGCTATGGCCATGCAAAAAAAGAACTCTTGGGGCTGATGAACGACTATTTTGGCGAAGCGCGTGAAAAACGCCGAGACTTAGCCCAAAATCCGGATTTTGTACGTGATGTACTCCGTGAAGGGGCACGGAATGCTACCCAAGCCGCCGAAGCCCATATGGTAAAAGTGCGGGAGGCTGTAGGATTCATGCGGGTCTAAGGTGCATGAAGTCCAACACCGAGAGCAGCCATCAAAGTAGAGGTACGAAAGGTTTGGGAACTTACTGACAGCCGAATCTTGTTGAGGGGCTGCCTTATACCACTTGCAAGACAGACTCGGCGAGGGTGGTTACGCCTAATGGCTCGCCCAAAAGAGTGGCCGAGGTACTTCCCGTGATGCGCACTTGAACGTACTGTCCGGGTTGATAGTCGTGTGCATCGAAGATCACCACCTTATTCGCATCGGTTCGGCCAAAGAGCTGGTCTGTCCGTCTTTTGGAAGTTCCTTCCACCAAAATGGTTTGCAGGCTGCCTACATCGGCACGGTTTTTCTCGGCGGCAATCCTCGTTTGTAGGTCTATGATTTCGGAAAGGCGGCGTTTTTTTACAGTTTCGGGGATGTCATCTTCGTATTTCCGGGCAGCATACGTTCCCGGACGTTCGGAATACATGAACATATAGGCATGATCGTACCGTACTTTCGTCAGCAAGGAAAGGGTGTCGCGGTGTTCTTCCTCGGTTTCACCACAAAAACCTGCAATAATGTCGGTAGAGAGCGAAAGATTGGGCACAATGCGGTATGCTTTTTCCACCAATTCCAAATACTGCTCTTTGGAATACGTTCTACGCATTCTGCGTAGCATTTCTGTATTACCATGCTGTACAGGTAAATGTATGTAATTACAGATGTTATGTCGTTCTGCATGAACATGCAATAGATCGTCTGAGCAATCTTTAGGGTGGCTGGTAGAATATCGAATCCGCAACTCTGGCGATAACAAACTGATGCGGTACAATAATTCTGCAAACGAGACCACCGTTCCATCTTGCTCGAAGTGATAAGAGTTGACATTTTGCCCCAAGACGGTCACCTCTTTATACCCGCGTTCCAACAAATCGGCACATTCTGCAAGGATACTGGTTACGGGTCGGCTTCGTTCGCGTCCGCGTGTGAACGGAACCACACAGAACGAACACATGTTGTTACATCCTCGCATGATGGAAACGAATGCCGAGATACCGTTCGAGTCGTAGCGGACGGGTGCAATATCGGCATAGGTTTCTTCTTTAGAGAGTTGGACATTCACCGCAGCCTGCCCGTTGAGGTCACGTTCTCCGATAAGGCGTGGTAGGTCTCGGTAGGCATCTGGCCCCACTACTAAATCCACCAATTTCTCTTCTTCTAAGAGTTTATGGCGCAATCGCTCGGCCATACAACCCAAAACACCAATAAGCAAATCTGGATTTTCTTTACGCTTTTTGGCACGTAATACGCCTAACCGTTGACGAACCTTTTGCTCGGCATTCTCACGAATGGCACAGGTGTTGAGCAAAACCACATCCGCCTGCATGGGATCACTCGTCAGGCCAAATCCACCCTCCTGCAAAACAGCGGCCACCACCTCGGAGTCCGCTACGTTCATTTGGCAGCCATAGGTTTCTAAATAGAGTTTGCGGCCATTCGTTCCCGCTGATTCTGGGGCCACTTTGGGGGCATCGAGGTTATCCAGTACATCCAAGTCTTGGATCAGATTCATGGTTTTGAGGGTAAGGTTTGTATAAGGAACATAAAAGCTACCATCATTATGCTGTGATCGCAAGACCCATAGTCGTGGAAAAGCACGAATAAGGTCAGAATTCGCTATGGGCGCTTATTGGGAATGGGCTTGCCTATAAATTGGACTAAGGTACGAATTGAATATTGTCTAAAAAAGCCAGTGTCTTATTCTGAATAGACCACAAGTCCATAAAAATCATCACCAAGCCAAAATTCGTGACAAAAGGGCTTGAATTGTCTTCCAGAACGCTGTAAAATGCCCGCTAACCAAACCTTCAACCACCCCATCATGTACACTAAAACAACCCTGTTTGTCGCTATCTTCTTGTTATTGTCTCTAACTGCCTGTAATCGGGATTCGGTTGCACCTGGCGGAATTGACCTCTCGGAGCCACGGCTGATGACCTCTTGGGGCCATGCCGAAGCGGTCCTTTCTATGGCGGCCTCGCCCGATGGGGAGCACCTCTTGACAGGAAGTGCCGATTATACGGCGCGATACTGGGATGTAAGTAGCCGTAAAGAAATATGGCGGTTTATTGGGCACGAGGGTGCAGTCATTGCAACGGCGGTCTCACCTGATGGAAAAACCGCGCTGACAGGTGGCGAAGACCGTAAAATCTGTGCGTGGAAGTTGGAAACAGGCGTACAAGAAAAATGCTTCGAGGCGCATGGCAGTGGGGTATTAGATCTGGAATTTGCACCAGACGGAACCCGGTTTGCCTCGGCCAGTGAAGACGGAAGTGCCCGTATTTGGGATGCTGCCGGTACGTTGCAGCATACGCTGAAAGGCCATACCGATTTTGTAGAGTCTGTGTCGTTTTCCAAAGACAGTAAACAAGTGGTCACGGCCAGTTTAGACGGTACCGCTCTGGTGTGGGAGGTGGCAACGGGTCAAAAAGTACTGACCTATAAAAGCCATAAATCTGAGGTATGGGATGCTATATTTAGTCCCACAGAAAACTTGATTGCCTCGGCAAGTGCCGACCGAACCATTATGCGGTGGCGGGTTCGGGGCGATACCGTCCAAGCCTTGGCGCCGATTTCGGTTAATTGGAGTGGTTGGGAATCCTTGGATTTTTCTAAAGACGGACAATACATGATTGCCGCAAATAGCGATAAATCGGCCCGTATTTTCCGTACGTCGGATGGGGTGGAACGCCATAAATTGGAAGGACATACGGGACGCATTTGGGCAGTGGCTTTTGATCCTAAAGGGCGATATGTCGCAACGGCAGGGGGCGATCAAACCGTCCGGCTTTGGTCGGTTGAGACGGGTAAAGAGACGGGGCAATTAGGTCATCCGCATTCCTTAGTTACAGGTGTTGCATTTACACCAGACCAGAAAAAGGCCCTGATTTTCCGTCTTGATCATGTGCTCACCACTTGGCAGGCAGCCAGCGGTGCAAACTCGGTACAATTAGGAAGTGGTAATACGGGTGTGGCGCATTTTTCGTCTGATGGAAGCGCGGTATTGGTTTCCGGCCTCAACGATACGGCTGTTCTTTGGGATACCCGTAGTGGACGAAAGATTCAAACCTTTGGGCAGATCAATAAATTCAAACTTGCAGCGGGTGCGGTTTCGCCGGATGGATCGCAGGTGGCATTTGGCGAAACAGACGGAACCGTCTCGCTGTATGTAGCCGCTTCTGGTATGCTCCGTAGGCGCTTAGGCAAAAAGGCCAGTCCGGCCAATCATATAGCCTTTTCCGGAAAGGGAGACGTCTTGGCTGCCAGCCTCTCAGAACGGGATGCGGTGATCTTAGAGGTGCAATCGGGCGCGATCCGTCACAAACTAAAAGGGCATAAAGCCAATATCTTAGACATTGATTTCTCGGAAGATGGTACCAAGGTGGTAACCGGAAGCCGAGACGGAACCGCTTTGGTATGGGATGCGCAGACGGGTACTCAGACGGCCCAGATTAAAGCGGCACATCCCATCACGATTGTGCGTTTTGCTCCCAATGGTGCGACTTTTTTGACGGTTGATACCTTTGGAAATACACAAGTATGGCGTACTTCCGGAGAGGAAGAAGCCCAACTTTCGATGCCTGGGATTACCATTGCCACTTTTTCGCCAGATGGAGATCACTTGCTGACGGGCACTATGGATGGTATTGCGCGTATTTGGGAAATTGGCTCTGGCAATATTGCGCTCGAACTGACTACGCTGGATCAGAAAAATTGGGTAGTCTCTACTGCTGCCGGAAAAGTGACGCACAACGATCAATTGGATGCCCGCCCACTGTATTGGACCGTGGAAGGACGAATAGAACCTTTTTCAGTCCGTCAAAAAGATAGGCTCCAAACCGATTTGTTGCAAACGGTGCTAAAACCGTAATCGAAAGACTGGGGCAGGTTGTTTGAAGTATCCAGAAGTGGGTACATGTTTTATATTATCGTATGCCCTCTTTTTACTGATATGCAACAACTTCCTCATTTTTTGGAACATATGGCCCGCTTGTCCGTAGGGTCGCCGCCGCAACATATTGTTCTGGGATTAAGTGGCGGGCTGGATTCTGTGGTACTGGCACATGCCCTTGTTACATATGGTTATACCGTTACTGCCGTCCATATCAACTATCGCTTGCGTGGAGAAGCGTCGGAAGCCGACGCTGTGTTTGTTCAGGAATATTGTCGAGACTTGGGCATTGCGTGTCATGTAGAAGTTTTTGACACAGCACATATAACACCCAGCGGGGATTCTTTACAAGCGTTTGCCCGTTCACTGCGGTATGAGGTCTTTGCACGCATTGCCCATGCTGTTGGTGCTTCGTTTGTTGCTGTCGCCCATCATGCAGACGATCAAGCGGAGACCATGCTGCTTAATTTATTGCGGGGTACTGGAATCGAAGGGTTGGCCGGAATGCCTCCGAAACGGCCTTTTTCGAAAGAGGTTGGTGTTTGGATTATCCGTCCCTTATTGTCTTATCGGAAAAGAGAACTCATTCAATATGCCCGTGAAAACAAACTAATCTGGCGTGAAGACACCTCTAACCACCACCTAAAATATCGCCGGAACGTGGTACGACAACGGTTGATGCGCATCATAAGAAAAGACTTTGGGGATAAGGCCATAAGCCATATAGTGGCTACCGCGAATGACCTAAGAGGGTATTTGGATCATGATTTTTATGACAAGCTCAGTACGCTTTTTGAGGCCATCCAGGGTGATGGAAATGCGCTTCGCCTAAAGAACCTGCATGATTTGCCTGTTGTTTGGCGAAAACGGTTGTATTTAGAAGCACTCAAACGGTGGTTGCCAATGGCATCGCAGACCCGTGATTTGTTGGGTAGGATTGATCTGCTCTTGACTTCACAGCCAGGCATGAGGTTGATCCTACCGGACGCGGTCATTTGGCGTGATCGGGAAACAATCCTATTTATGAAAGAGGTGCCTGTTTCATCCGAAACGTTTCAATTGAGGCCCGGTATGCCATGTGAAACCCCTTGGGGGGTCTTTGAAGTGGATCTTTTATATACCGATGACCCTGAAGAACTCCTGCGAAACCGCGACCCAAATACTGAAATATGGGCTGCACCTCCCAAGAACATGGGGTTCTATATCCGGGCGTGGGCCATTGGTGATCACTTTAGGCCCTTTGGTATGCAAGGCCATGCCAAAAAAATTAGCGACTTTTTGACCGATGCGAAAGTACCTGCGGCACAACGAAAGCACGTCCCTGTATTCCTTGCCGGATCGGAAATCTGGGCAGTTTTGGGCCAACGGCCTTGTGAATCTGCGCGAATTACCCCGCAAACAAAACAGGTTTTACGCCTACGTTGGCTTCCATCCGTTACTTCTTGATGCGTTTTGCTGTTTGCGGACCTTCTACACCCGTTCGGCTCAGTGCCGAAACCACCACCCAATCCGGCTTCTGAAGGCCGTGGAGCGCTTCTAAACGATACTCTTTTTGTCCGCCCGGTATCAAATTCATCTCCCACCGATTTCCATAAAGCGTTCGGATAATCCATTGGGTCGGTGCAGCGGGTGGAGTATTGTTTTCTTGTGCTTCAAAACCCAGCTGCACCCAACGTTGCTTTTTCTGCTTTCGGATTTTGAGGGCTGGTTTCTCTTTTGGGTTTTCTCCCAGCCACGGGGAAGCCGGAACCAAGGTTTTATAGCGATATACTTCCCTGTGCAAGCGTTCGCCCAATACACTATTCGAGGCCATCAAAGACTTCATGCTGAAATGGACATTGCCCCCGGCACCAGTTTGGTCTTGTGTTACCTTCACTTGATTGACCAACTCGGTGGGATCCCAGCGTTTGGTGGCATCGGGGTCTATCACCTTACTGGTATAATTGCCTGGCCAAATGTGGCGATTATGCGTGTTTTCGCTGATCCACCACCGAAGCAAGACCGGATAGCTTTGCTCCACCTTGTCTATGGGCCAATAGAGTTGTGGGGTAAAATAATCTAACCATCCTTGGTTAAGCCACAGTTTCGCATCTGCATACAATTTGTCGTATTGGTCAAATCCTTTGATTTGTTCCGGAAAACCAGGCCGCCAGATCCCAAATGGACTAATGCCAAACTTAACCCAAGGTTTTGCTTTTTTGATTTCGCGGTACAGCGATTCGATAAACCGATCCACATTATCGCGCCGCCAATCTGCTTTCGAACGGCCTGCCCCATAGCGTGCAAACGTCTGGGCATCGGGGAAGTCCACTTCACGGCCATTTTCAGTAATGGGATAAGGATAAAAATAATCATCCATATGGATGCCATCTACGTCGTAGCGGGTTACCACATCCATCATTACATTTTTAGAGAAGGCAGCGGCTTCCGGGTGCCCGGGGTCCATCCACTTATAGGCGCCATAAGTGCGCACCCAGTCTGGTTGCATGAGGGTAATGTGATCGTGAGCCGGGGTTCCTTTGGCAGCAGGATGCCAAGCACGATAGGGATTGAACCAAGCATGTAGCTCTAAGCCCCGCTTATGGGCTTCTTCGATGGCAAATGCCAGGGGGTCGTAGTATGGTTCTGGGGCCTTGCCTTGCTGCCCGGTCAGGTATTCCGACCACGGTTCCAAGGGAGAGTCATAGAGTGCATCTGCCGAAGGCCGTACTTGAAAAATAATGGCATTCATGTTCAACTCCTGGGCGCGGTCCAACAAGGCGACTAACTCTCCTTTTTGTTGGTCAACCGGTAATCCTCGTTTGGACGGCCAATCAATATTATCCACCGTAACAATCCATGCCGCCCGAAATTCGCGCTGTGGAACGGGTACAGGTAACGCATAATTGGGTAGTTTGGGGGTTTTACAAGCCGAAAGCATGAGCATGGCAGATAGACCCAAGAAGAACTTAGACCGAAGGTTCATGTTGACACCAATAAAAGTTGACAAGAAGAGGTCACAAACGCGGAAACGGAAGACGGAAAAAAACCGTTTTTAGTCTTATTAACATACGAACCAATTTTGTGGTGAACAACGGTTTAGGGCCTTTTTCTCAAATTGATTTACGTAATGAACCATCACGCATCACCTTAATTGCAAAATTGCCGTAGTAGAAGCACGGACACGGTTACAGGTTTGGAGGTCTTGATGGAGGGCGGTGCCCCACCACGGGGAAATGGCCCTAAGTTTCGTTTGGGTGGCGGCCGTGGCCCATTGTGCGGGAAAACATTTTTGCAGCACGTCCAACATGATTTTAACGGAGGTGGAAGCACCTGGTGAGGCACCAAGCAAAGCGGCCAAAGAGCCATCGTGCGCTGCAATCACTTCGGTTCCAAACGCCAAAATCCCTCCTTTTTCGGCGTCACGCTTGATGATTTGGACGCGCTGCCCTGCAATTTCGACCTCCCAATCGCTTGGCATTGCTTCCGGAAAATATGCCCGCAACGCCTGAATACGTGCTTCAAAAGATTGTGTCACCTGCTCCACCAAGTACTTCGTCAAGTCAAATTCGTGCCACCCGACCGCGAGGAGTGGTATAAAATTGTCTAATTCCACAGAAAGGGGTAAGTCGAAGTATGAGCCATATTTTAGAAACTTGGTGGAAAAACCGGCAAAAGGGCCAAATAATAATGCTTTTTTGCCCCGATAAAGCGCGTATCGAGGTGAGGAACCGACATAGGCGGTGCGCCAACTTCTGCTTGCCCATACGCTTTGGCAAAATGGCGGTCTATGACTTCTTGGTTGTTGCACCGTAGCCATTGTCCTCCGACGGGAAATCCGGCATAGCCATCCGCTTCGGGGATACCCGACTTGTCTAACAAGGGGAGAGAGCCACCTCCGGCGCCAATAAAGACGAATTTCGCCGATACGAACCTGGTTTCGTCTTTGGCGAGGTCTTTCACCTTCACTTGCCAGCGGTTGTCCGAGGTCTGCTCCAAATCACGTACTTCTTGTTCGGTTCGGAGGGTGAATTGATGGCTTCGCTGTAAAGTTTGGATCATCGCCCGCGTCAGGGCGCCAAAATCCACATCGGTCCCAGGTTCCATGCGGGTTGCCGCCACGGCTTGTGTTTTCTGACGCCCATTCATGAGCAAAGGCATCCAAGTGGAAATCTGACGGCGGTCTTCCGAATATTGCATCTCACGAAAAAGTGGTGAAGGCTTTAGTGCTTCGTACCGTCGTCTAAGGAAGGCAATATTTTGGTTGTTCCATACGAAACTGTGGTGGGGTACTCGTCGAATGAAGCGTTGGGGGTCTGGTAGCTTTCCCTTTTCTACCCAACAAGACCAAAAGGTTTTGGACAATTCAAACGAAGTAGCAATATGGATGGCCTTGGTAGGATCTACGGTACCATCCGACTTGGCCGGTGTGTAGTTGAGTTCGCAATAAGCGGCGTGTCCGGTTCCTGCATTATTCCATGCATCCGAACTTTCACGGGCCACTTCGGGCATTTTTTCCAACATCAGAATGTGGGCATCCGGCCAAAACTCCTGTACCAACATCCCAAGGGTTGCACTCATGATCCCACCACCAATAAGCAAAAAATCGGTTTTTTCCATATAAGCAATTAACGTCTTCGGATGATTTGAGTGGTGTTATTTATTGATGAACGCCTTTGCGGCACCACAAGATGGTTTAGAGGCAAAGGTTAAGCGGAAAATCGGCCAACATCAAAATAGCGGAGTTCTGGCGTACTACCTTCCAAGGCACACTCGGCCATGAGTTTACCCATTCTAAAGCCGTAACTCATGCCATGACCAGAATACCCACCCACCCACCAAGAAGGCGTATGTGCGGATAACCGCCCAATACAGGGCACATGATCCGGAGAAAAGCCCATTGTCCCCGTCCAGCGGTTCAATACTCGAAGCGTTCCGAAGGCGGGGAAGAAGTTGCAGAGATACGCCTCTAAGTCTGCTTGAAGTAGTGGATTTATCACGTCTTCATAACCCACCTCTGCCGCTAAATGTAAATGTCGTGCGCCCCCCAGGAGCAAGGCGCCCGCATCGTCTTGGCGTAAATAGAAGTAGCCTTCATGGCTATAGATGGGTGCTGGACAAAGCTCCACTGCCGAAGGGGCTGTGGATAGCATTTGTGCCCGAATTGGCTGAATCCATGGTTCGGTTTCTGGCAAAAGTTGTGGCATCCACGCATTCATGGCCCAAACCGAGACAGGGGCAGAAATTTGCCTGAATGGCGTATGGATGACGATGTCCTCTCCCATAACTTCATAGCGCATTACAGGGTGGTGCGGCAGGAAATTGGCCCCACTTTTTTCGGCAAGGTAACGGAGCAGTTTAACGCTGTGTACCCGTCCGTTTCCTGGAATAAACAAGGCGCCATAAAACCGATCAGCATTCATACGGGTATTGGCTATTTGGGGAGGAAGCCATTGTCCTTCAAAACCATCTTCACGCGCCAATGTTGCGGCAGCTTGGATAGATTCTGCCTCTTGGGGGGTTCCGGCGGCCACATAGCTACCCGTCTGCCGATACGCAATGGCGGTGTGGTCCGTCTCGGCTTGTATCAGGGCAATATTCTCTAACGTAAACTGCCATAGGTGTCGGGTGACTTCCCGCCCCAATTTAGCCGCATCGGTTGCATAGTCATTGGCAGTTCCCTGAAGCAAAAAACCAGCGTTTCGGCCACTGGCCCCCGCCGCAATGTCGCCGGCATCCAAAACCACAACCCGCAAGGCCGGACGTGTTTTGCGGAGCCAATAAGCGGTCGCAACACCCGAAATCCCCGCACCTATAATCACGACATCTGCCTGAATGTTGGGAAGGGCTTGGTAGGTGGATTGCCAAATGGATACAGTAGGCATATTGTTATTTATTCAATGTTTGTAATATTTTTAGAAGGGCTCTTGATATTTTTTTTCACCCTTCCAATTGGGTTTTTCCGGATCAGCCACTCGGCCAATATAAGGTTGGGAATAAATCCGAGCCAGGCCACAATCCGATATATATCCATAGGTGGTGGGGCGAAAAGGGCCACGATAAGCCACTTCCATATACGCAAAGTAAGGGCAGAGAGCGTAAGGGCATAGCTCCGGTACATCCAGTTCTGGTGGGCCTTGAAGGCGCCGTTTCGGGCGGAGCGCCACGCCCGAGCGGTCGTAAACAACCACAGTACTGCAAGCATGATAAAGGCCAGCCGAGACGTCCAGCCACCATTTGCATAAAACGCCATTATCAAACTGGCCGGCCCCGTGACGAACAAGATATTCCAGACATAGATACGGCCTACCCATCGGTGGAGTGGTTTCCATTTTTGCATGATGGCCCGTGAGAATTGCAAAAAACCCGCTCCAAGAGCAAACATACTGGTAAAAACGTGAATAAAAAATGCTATTTTCCAATGGGTGATATGAATGTAATCCGGCTTGATCATCAAAAATGCCGCATCATCCCGAATGGGAAGATAAGACAGGGTGATCCGCAGCATGAGCCAAGAAAAATAAGCGAGAACAACCAACAACAAACTGCCGAAAAGCATCCTACGTTTTCGGTTATCCATGAAGCGGTGCTCTCGTAAAAAACGATCTTTGTTTAACATATCCTTAATACCTTCAACAAAACAGCATCATGAAAAAAATATTGTTCTTGTTCGCATTTCTGGTGGCGTCTTGTACCGATACCAGTAATCCGCCCAGCACACGCAATTCACTTCAACCTACACAACCTAAATCCGAAACGCAACCCGCTTCTCAGGCCGACGATCTGACTGGAAGTTGGACCGGGAAATTTGGCCCGAATAAAATCACCATCGTCGTGGATTCGGTACACAATGGGCAATTTAAAGGCCGCAGCATTGTGGCCGGAAACGATCGTCCATTCTCCGGAACCATGATCAAGATCGGGGAAGAGTACCAGTTTGAAGGTCGTGAACCCGGAGACGACCCCAATGACGGTATCTTTAAATTTAAGATAGATCCTACCACACCCGATAAAATTACTGGAACATGGACGCCCTTTAAGCGCGGAACCGCCAAAACTTATGAACTCACCCGACGCACGTTCACCTATGTGGCAACTGCCGGAAATTATCCGGAAACATCGGCCCGTATCTTAAAACAAGCCGATGTAGAAAACCGTCCGCCCGATGAATTGCGTATCATGCGGAACGAAATATATGCCCGACATGGCTATAATTTCAAAATGAAAGATATGCGTTCACACTTCGACGAACAAGAATGGTACATGCCTTGGAATACCGATGTTCGGGGCTTATTGACCGAGACCGAGAAAAAGAACGAATCCTTGCTCAAACAATATGAAAAGTATAATGCGGAATTTTATGATTCCTTTGGCCGTTAGCAAGGAAGCCAATAAAGGTATCAGGTTCCGGAAGGGGGACTTTTTTTATCCGTAAAAGCATCTTTTAAAGCCATGCTGGTCTATACACTATAGCTCGCTGCCTGTTTATCGGTACATGAATCGTTTCATCTTTTTACCCCTAACCCCATGCCAAAAATAACGGTAAAACAAAGACTTCGATATTGGTTTGACAACACCATGTCTAAAGGGGCTTGGTCATTGATTGCTTGGCTTGGTGTACTTTCTGCCGTAATGATTCTAATCGCATCGCTCATTGTCGTTCTGGGCATCCGTCCGGAGTGGGCCGCCGAAGAAGGGATGGGTTGGGCACATATTATCTGGCAAAACCTCATGCGCACCATAGACGCAGGGACGATGGGAGGAGATACGGGGTCTTGGCCAGCGATGTTTCTCATGCTCTTTGTGACCTTGGGAGGGATTTTTATCTTCAGTGCCCTCATTGGGGTGCTAAACAGTGGTTTAGAATCCAAATTAGAGGATCTGAGGAAGGGTCGTTCTTTTGTGGTAGAAAACGAACACACCATTATCTACGGTTGGTCCTCGTTGATTTTTCCCATTATCACGGAATTGGTGGAGGCCAATAAAAACCGTAAAAAACCGACAATTGTGATTTTGTCGGACCGCGACAAGGTGGAAATGGAAGACGAAATACGGGCGCGGGTTCCAGAAGTGGCGAATACACGTATCGTGTGCCGTAGTGGAAGCCCGATTGATTTTGACGATGTACGCATCGTCAATCCGGATGCTGCACGGTCTATCATTATTCTTGCCCCTCATGAAGCCAATGACCCCGACGCACACGTCATTAAAACTGTTTTGGCCCTTCTGAACAACCCGGAGCGCAAAAAAGAACCCTATCATGTTGTTGCAGAACTCCGGCAACGTCGCAATAGAACCATTCTGGAAATGGTGGGCGGCGACGAAATCGAGACGGTGGTTTTTGATGACTTGGTTACGCGTATCTCGGTTCAAACTTGTCGGCAAACGGGACTTTCCAGTGTGTTGACGGATCTGCTGAATTTTGGCGGAGATGAAATTTATTTTTCAAGGGCGGACCACGTCGCCGGATCTACCTTCGGGGATGCGCTACAACTCTTTGAAAAATCTTCGCTTATTGGGCTAAAACAAGATGGCAAAGTGAGGCTACTGCCCGACATGAAGACCATCATACAACCCAATGATGAACTGGTGGCCATCTCGTTGGATGATGACACCATCCGGAAAAGCGGTGACCCCTTTATACAACCAGAAATGATTCGGCCACTTACACCTGTGCCAGCCACACCGGAAAAAACCCTGATTTTGGGCTGGAATGAACGTGCTGAAGCAACGATGAAAGAGTTGGATGCTTATGTTTGCGATGGATCACATACAACCGTAGTACATCGTGAGCCTTTGCCCGCGTTGCCGCCTCTTGCAAAACAGGTCGTCCAAAGCGTACTGGCAGACCCAACCGACCGGGCCGTGCTGGACAATATCCATCCCGAAGTCTTTGATCATATCCTTGTCTTGCGCGATACCCAAATGGACATTCAGGAAGCAGATGCCCGTACTCTTGTAGTTTTGTTACACCTCCGCGAATTGGCCATACAACATGGGAAGAACTTTGCTATTGTCTCGGAAATGGGCGATGTTCGGAACCAACGCCTGGCAGATAGTACCCAAGTGGACGATTTTATCATCAGCGATCAGTTGGTGAGCTTGGTACTTGCGCAGGTTTCGGAAAACAAAGCCCTTGCTGCGGTATTTGAAGACCTTTTTGATGCAGACGGTGCAGAACTGTATTTAAAACCAGCCTCCGAGTATGTCGAGATCCAAAAAGACCTTTCGTTTTATACTATAGTAGAAGCCGCAAAAGCACGTAATGAAATTGCAATCGGTTGGCGCAAACAAGCGGATGCCGAAAAACGAGCGCGTGGATTTGGCATACAGTTGAATCCGCCGAAAACGGTACGGCTTAACCTAAAACCAGACGACGCCCTGATCGTGCTGGCGAATCATTGATCCAGATGGCTGCTACCACGCTCACCCGTTATGCCTGGTGGTCATTGGGCGTTGCCGTTCTGACCATTTTGCTCAAACTGACGGCATACCTTATGACTGGATCGGTGGGCCTGCTCTCTGATGCGTTGGAGTCCGTGGTCAATGTCGTTGGGGCTGCTCTTGCCCTTTGGATGATTGCTCTTGCAGCCAAACCGCCAGATGAAGACCACGCCTATGGACACTTTAAGGCCGAATACTTTTCTAGTGGTGCCGAGGGCTTGCTCATTATGGGGGCTGCCCTCAGCATCCTGTGGGAATCGGTGAACCGCCTTGTTTATCCACACCCCATTCAAAGCATTCCGTTGGGGCTTTTACTATCAGGAGTCGCAACGGCACTCAATTTGGCAATGGGGCTTTGGCTCATTCGGGTAGGCCGCCTAAACGAGTCGGTCTCCCTTCAGGCAAATGGTGAACACTTGCTTACGGACGTATGGACAACGGTGGGCGTTATAGTAGGTTTACTGGCGATGCAACTAACTGGACAGGTTTGGTGGGATCCGGTACTTGGCCTGATCATGGCCCTGCATATCCTTTGGACAGGCTACCAACTGGTGCGCGGGGCGGCACTTGGGCTGATGGATACGGCCTTACCCGAAGCCGAACGAAGAATGGTTTGTGATATTTTAGACCGTTATAAAAATGAAGGCGCGCAATATCATGCCCTCCGTACCCGACAATCCGGTGTGCGGCGCTTTGTATCGGTACATGTGCTCGTACCAGGTGAGTGGACGGTACATCGCGGCCATCAACTTTTGGAACGTATCGAGGCCGATGTTCGCAGCGCACTGGGAACCGTAACGGTCTTTACCCACTTAGAATCATTGGAAGACGAAACGTCTTGGCACGACCAAGAACTGGATCGCACGTTTTGAAACGGCATAATTTGGGTTGGCACATTGTCAAAGAGAGCGCTCATCCCCTGCTGACTTTTTAGACGCATTTCGCAACAAAAAATCCTTCAAGAGGCTTATACTAAAATAAATCATTTAACCCTTTTCCATCAAGTATTTTGTCAATATGGTTTTCAATCCTATATATCCGGGTTGCTGTTTTTTTAGGTTGAGAAAAATAAAGCAAGTATCCTCTTTGTCTGCCTGGAGTAAGTGTATAAAATGCTTTCTTAAAATCAGGTAATTCATTAAACTTATCTTTAAGTTCATCTATTATTTCAAAATCGTTTGTTGTTTTTAGTTGAGGTTTTATACCTGCCTTCTCTAATTCGATTGCTTCTAAAACGTACTCTCGGATAGTAGTTTCAAGTTCTCTTATGTCTTCAATAGCTGAGAATCTTAATTGCCTTGCAGTTTGGCTATTTTCTGTTTGTTGTACCAAAATAGATCTTTCGTCTCTTAAAAGCACACCCTTTGGAAATAACAAGGCGCAATACTTGTTAAATACATGCAAGAGAACAATATTTTTATTTTGATAAGTATAACATGGGTGCATCCATTTAAAATCTTCAACCAAGCCGCACCCAAGAATAAGGCTTCTTAAGAATTTTATTTCTTCTTGCCAATGGTTAATTTTACAAGCTGGTGTAGCACCAAGTTTGCACTGCATACAGCCGTCAACAATGTATTTGTCAACGAGTGGATTTGTTGTCATTTTCATCCTCGATTAATTGTATTTTTTTGTGACTTGGTCTCCAGTACCAAGAAATAATGGTTAGGGTTAGCAAAAGTACTGGCCCAAAATACTCGGTGAGTGGATCTCCCATAGCGAGATGGGAAAAGATCGCTCCAGACATCAAGAAAAAAAAGCCAGCATACGCCCATTCTTTTACCAACAGAAACTTAGGCATAAGAATGGCGATAATACCCGCAATTTTCCAGCTACCAATGATGGTAAGAAAATAAGGGGGGTAGCCCAAGGAGTTCATGTTTTGAACGACCTCTTCCATTTGAAATAGTTGTGTAATACCCGTGACCGTCATGCCTAAACTTAGCCAAATCGTTGCTACCCAATATATTATTACATTTTTATTTCTCATGATTATTTGATTCTTTTGATTGCTTTTTCAAGTTGATTGTGTGCCATGTTGATCCCTTTTTCAAAAGGAAGTTTTAGCAGGTTATCTCTGTCTGATACTGATTTAAAAATGATTTTCATGTCTAATTTACTTAATTTATCATTTATTGATTTAAAATCTAGAAATTCAAGTTGGACGGGAAAATTCATGCTTTCCATTTCAAAGGTACGTATTATATTTTGATTATGAATGATTTTGTGAATGCTACCATTCGCACGAGATACAATATTTCCTTTTGTATCCTTGGTTTCAAACTGATAGTTTCCATGGGCTTTATTTTCCATTTTTAAAACTTTATTACCCATCCACTGCTCAATCAATTCAGGTTCCGTAAAAGCTTTAAAAAGGAGGTCTAAGGGCAAATCAAAAATTCTGGTTATCAAAAGTTCTTGTTTACCGTCTTCTGCCTTTATTTTTGTTTTTTGTTCCATTATGTTATTTTGCTGCATGATGCGACTTCATGACTTTTTCCAATTTATCAAATCTATCATCCCACATTTTTCTGAACGGCTCTATGAAATCGGCAATTTCTTTCATTTTGTTAGCATTTAGGTGATAATAGATTTGCCGTCCTTGTTGTTCTTGTATCAGAAGTTCGTACTCTGTCAGAATTTGCAGGTGTTTTGAAACGGTCGGCCTTGCAGTATCGAAGTTGGAAGCAATTACGCCTGCGGTCATAGATTGCGAGCCGAGCAACAAAAGGATAGCCCTTCTGGTCGGGTCTGCTAAAGCTTGGAATACGTCACGTCTTAAGTTCATTATGAAGACGTTGTTAAGTTTATTGTGAAGTCATTTGACTACAAACATAAGAATGTATATCCAGCACGGCAAATTTTATTATTTTAAGCGCACATCAGTGCATAATCGAAATAAAGTTTATCATATAAGTATTTGTTAATATAGTTTTTATGTTTATAAACGATATAATAGATACGATCTCACAGAACTATAGTATTCACCCCATTGGCGCCTTGAACATGGTCCTGCACCTCAACGTCATTTCACCTCGCAACGCCGTTAAATACCGTACTTTACAAACTTTGTTAACTCCTTGGAAAGTATAAAACAGATGCAGCACTTCACCCCTATTTCGGATTTGGGCGAATTTGGCCTTATACAGCGCATTGGCGAACTGCTGGGCAAGCCACGTAACCCATTGCTGAAAGGCATCGGTGACGACGCGGCTGTGTATCCGGTTACAGATTCGCGGGTACACGTGGTGACCTCCGATATGCTGATCGAAAATGTTCACTTTGACCGCATGTTCCACCCATTACGGTATCTGGGTTTCAAAGCCATATCGGTAAATGCGAGTGATGTTTGTGCAATGAATGCCCTACCGCAGTATGCCACGATGTCGTTGGGGGTTCCGCACAACATGTCGGTGGAGATGGTGGAAGACCTGTATCAGGGGGTGGAGCGGGCGTGTGCCTTGTATGGAATGGACCTGATTGGTGGCGATACCACTGCTTCCAGACAATTGGTGATTTCTATTACGGCGATTGGCGAGGCCGAAGCGTCGCAAGTAGCGTATCGGAGCGGGGCACGTCCGGGTGATTTGGTGTGTGTGACTGGGGATGTCGGTGCAGCCTATGCTGGATTGCGGATATTGCTGGAAGAGAAAAAACGGTTTGAGGCGGCAAAAGGAGAGGGTCATTCACCTGATCTAAGTGCTTTTGATTACGTAATTCAACGATCGCTTTCTCCAACAGCACGTTTGGATATGGTTCGAAACTGGCGTGAAAATCAAATTGTGCCTTCCGCTGCGATAGATGTTTCTGATGGCCTTGCCTCCGAGATCAACCATCTTTGTGAGCGGTCTAACGTGGGGGCTTTGCTACAAATGGCAAAAGTCCCCATCGAAATCCTGACCCGTGAAGTGGCCGAGCAGTTTGGTGAAGATCCGGAAACGTTTGCCCTTTACGGCGGGGATGACTACGAGGTACTCTTTACGGTAACACCGGATGAAGCCGTCTTGTTGGACGAAACTCTTTTTACGGTAATTGGAACCATCACCCATCCAGAGGAAGGTCTCCATCTGGAATTACAAGACGGTAGTACCATGCCCATCGCATCAAATGGCTTCCGACATTTTTAAGCGATCCTTATGCGTATGCTTCGTTGGGTTGTAGGAGTATGTATTTTCTTGGTATTTGGTATTTGGGTTCTTGCCCGCGTTACAGGTGGAAGGTCACGCACCTTTCCGGTTGTTGCACCGGATGCGGCGCTTCATCTGATGGGGCGCACACAGTCGGCAGCGGCTTGGGCTGCCAACTTTCGTCCTGAAATATATGTGGCCAAAGAAAAGCCAACCGAGCCGCTCTTGGCCGTTTGGTATCAGGTACAGGCACAAAAAGGACAGTATTATTTTACGTACCACCCGGTTTGGCAAGACGAAACCCATCCAATCGCCTTGGTGGACTTTTGTTATCGTGCGTGGCGGTGGGCTTTTTATGGAGCTGTTGCCGATGTAGAGGCGTTGACCATAAGGGTATCGGGCGCAGGCCCAACAGGTGTTGTCTATGAAACAGCACCCGCTGATGCCGCTTATGAAGCTACCCAGCCCAAACACGTTCGGATAAAAGAACATATAGAGGCCTCCGAAATACCCATACGCTTTTATATTCGAACGTGGAATCACTTGCTGACCAAGCAACCGATAAAAGGCGGGATATATCAAAAAGCCCCCCTTGAGCCACTCAGCGAAGAGCTGTATGGCTTGTATAAAATGGATCGTCGTGCCGGAGCGGTCCTTTGGTAAACCATAGACCTAAACCAAAAAAACATGTCGCCTATCCATATTTGGTGGGAAGCCATACGCCCCAAAACCCTTCCAGCTGCCTTGGCACCCGTACTCATTGGTACGACAATGGCATGGTCTGATGGTTTATTTCATGCCCCTTCCGCAATAGTGGCAGCACTCGGTGCCGTCTTGATCCAAATTGGGACAAATCTGACCAACGACTATGCTGATTTTTTTAAGGGGGCTGATACCGCAGAACGCAAAGGTCCGAGGCGCGCCACCCAAGCCGGACTTTTATCCGCGAATGCCGTTCGGAATGGCGCCATCTTGGCCTTTTCACTGGCCTTCTTCTTGGGACTTTATCTGGTGTATCGCGGCGGTTGGCCCATTTTACTTTTAGGCATTGTCGCTATTTTTTCTGGAATCACTTATACGGTAGGCCGTTATGCCCTTGCCTATACAGGACTGGCAGATTTTTTTGTACTGGTATTCTTTGGCCCGGTAGCCGTGGGGGGAACCTACTACGTGCAGGCACTCGTTCTGCCATTGTGGCCCATTTTGGCGGGCTTAGGACCAGGTCTGCTTTCCGTTGCAATTTTGGTAGTGAATAACCGACGAGACATGCTCGAAGATGCCAAGGCCGACAAAAAAACCCTCATTGTACGTTTTGGCCGCACATTTGGAAATATATGGTACACCCTCTGCGTGGTCACTGCCATACTCATGCCTATTGTTCTTTACCTGATCGAGGGAAAGCATCCGTTTGTTTTATTGGAACTACTGATTTTGATCCCAGCGACCCCGTTGATTCTCGCCCTGTTTCGGGAAGATGGCGTGGCGCTCAATCCACGGTTGGGTGCTACTGCCCGTTTGTTGCTTATATATAGCCTACTGTTTTGTATTGGATGGGCTTTGCGTTAAATTCTGCAAAATCCAATACCTATGCTCCAAGAATTATCCCTGTTTCGCTACCAAATACCGTTCACATCCCCGATTCGGATGGGCGGGCAACTACAAATAACCCGTACAGGCTTGTTGCTTCGCTTGACCGATGCAGATGGCTTTGAAGGCTGGGGGGAGGCAGCCCCTCTGCCTGGATTCAGCCACGAGACCATTCCGGAAATCGTGTTGCAATTGGGGCATTTGCGTACAAAGAACAGGCTCAATCCACCGCCGCTTCCGTTTAAAAACTGGTATCCTTCCGTCAAGTTTGGGCTGGATACCGCTTTCTCAGACCTTCAATCCCAAAAAAATGGCCTTCCTCGTTATAATACCGCACGAAAAACAGTACGACTCACGATGCTTTTGACCGGGTTGCCGGAGGCGTGTGTGCATCGTGCGGAACAAGCCGCAGAACAAGGGTACCAAGCGGTAAAGGTAAAAGTAGGGATCGGAAAACCAGCACAAGATGCGGCCTTGGTACGTCGGGTGGCAGCAATCATGGGCGAAGGATGTGCTTTACGCTTGGATGCCAACCGTGCCTGGACTTTAAAAGAGGCCCTATTGTTTGCGGAACAACTGCACGGTGTCCCCATCGAGTACATCGAAGAGCCACTCAAGAGCAGCCGACATCTACCGGAATTTGCACGTTTGACGGGAATGCCCATTGCATTAGACGAGAGTTTACGCGACCGCGCATGGGACAAACTACAACAAACCTCTTTCCGTCCGGCAGTCCTCATCTATAAACCTATGCTCTCGGTACGCCCCGCCTCGTGGTATTTGGAAAGTGGTCTTCCGGTCGTACTTTCTTCTTCGTTTGAAAGTGGAGTGGGCATACAAGCCTTGTTGGCCCTCGCCTCCTATATTGGCTCGCCCGATACCCCGATCGGGTTGGATACGTACAATTGGCTTCGGGAGGATGTTTTACGCCCAAGGCTTTCGCTGGATGCTCCTGTAGTGGACTTAGAGGAGTCTTTGGATCGCTCACATTGCGTGGAGGTCGAAAAATTGGAACTCTTCCACTTAGGCTAAACCATTGGGTTCGTTTTAGGGCTTACAAGAGATGAAAAAAATACGTTTTTACGACGGCTTAAAGAAAATCCCTTTGTTTTTTGGGGACTGCTACCGTATTTTACAAGACTTGCGGGCCTGTAGCTCAGCGGTTAGAGCAGGGGACTCATAATCCCTTGGTCGGGGGTTCAAATCCCTCCGGGCCCACCCCCTGAAAGAGGCGTTCTAATCTGGTTTGGAACGTCTTTTCTCTTTTTAGCTATTGCTTGTTTCTTCCCACGCCTCAATTTTGTCTTGTTGTGTTTGACCCAAACCGCGAAATTTTATCCGACTTGTTCTGCCAGTGGGCAGGTAGTTCCGAAGTCCGTATTACCGAAATTCCCCCTTCTGGCTCGGAGCGTCGGTATTACCGGTTATTCAACGACACCCACAGTGCTATCGGTGCATATGGCCCCAATTTGGCCGAGAACCGTGCTTTTCTGACATTTGCCCGTCATTTTCATGCCAAGGGCTTGCATGTTGCACCCGTTTTGGGGGAACATGAAGCGGGGCATCTGTATCTTGTGGGCGACTTGGGCGACCGGTCCTTGTTAGACCATCTGCTCAAAGAATGCAAAGACAAGCCTTTTCCGGTAACGACTTACCAAAAGGCCCTTACGGAATTGGTGCGGTTCCAGATAGACGGAGGTGAAGGATTGGACTATTCGGTGTGTTACCCGCGTTCGGATTTCGACAAGCAGTCTATGGCTTGGGACCTGAACTACTTTAAATATTATGTAGCGAAACTCAAAACCCGATTTGATGAGCAGGCATTAGAGGATGATTTTAATCGTTTGTCTGGCTACTTGGGATCGGCGCGGGCAGATTATTTTATGTACCGAGATTTTCAGGCACGAAATATTCTGCTCGTAAACGACGCACCCTTTTTTATTGATTTTCAGGGGGGGCGCCGAGGACCACTGCACTACGATCTTGTTTCGCTCCTCTTTCAGGCAAAGGCACGCATCCCGCATGAAATCCGCACCGAATTGGTCAACCACTATTTAGATGTATTGGAAACCCGAACGGCGGTAAACCGAAAAGAGTTTTGGGACTTTTTTATGGGATTTGTGTTGATTCGGACGCTTCAAACCATTGGTGCATATGGCTTTCGAGGCTGGATTGAACACCGACCTCATTTTCTGCAGAGCCTGCCCCCGGCCATAGAAAACTTAGCATGGTGGATGGAAAAAGCAGACCTCCCCGTTGCCCTACCAGCGCTATTGGGGGTTATCCAGCAGATGGTAGAAAATCCCGAACTGAGGGAAGTGGGGGCCATTTCAGCGCCGCAAAAATCCGAACCTGTCAAGCCAGAAAATACGCCTAAGCGCCAAGAAAACAAACACTTACAAGTGATCGTAACGAGTTTTTCCTACAAGAAAGGGATCCCCGAAGACCGGTCTGGCAACGGTGGGGGGTTTGTCTTTGATTGCCGCGCTATCCATAATCCCGGAAAGTATGAACCCTATAAGCGGCTGACAGGCCGAGACCAGGCGGTTAAGGACTTTTTGCTGGCCGAGAGTGACGTGTTATACTTTCTGGAGGGCTGTTACCATCTCGTGAACATGCAGGTGGAAAAGTACCTTTCACGAGGTTTTACGAATCTGATGATCAATTTTGGTTGTACGGGTGGACAGCATCGGTCGGTTTATTGCGCCGACCGCATGGCACAACACCTCGAAGAAAAATATGGTGTCACGGTTTTACTGACACACGTGGAACAGGAGCGAAAAAATTGGCAGAATGGATAAAAATTGCCTTTTTTATCCACATATTGCCACTAATCACTTTTTCAAAGGCAATGCCCGCCTTCTTTAATGGTGCGGCATTGTGGTTGCTTTACCTTGGCCTTTCTATATTGTACCACACAAGCCTTAATAGACCAAATGCGATGTTTTACTATATTTCATAGGATCATTTTTGTCTGATACAATAAGATTGTGTATTTGTTCTTTGGTGATCATCGTCCTTCATGCTTGCCGATTGTTACCCTGAGAAAAATAATTCTGTTGCTTTGCCGGGTTCTTTTGTAGATTACTATTATCTTTTATCATTACGATCCAAACGAAAATTCCATGAGATCCTATTTGCGCTTTTGTCTTTTTGTAATGCTCGCCGGAAGTGGATGGCTCTTCGCCCAAAATCCAGCATCCGGAATGCTTACGTTCGATCAATTATTTAGCGGGCATTTTGGTGCTGAGGGCTTCGGTCCCGTTCGGTGGATGGATGGCGGAGCGTCTTATACGACCTTAGAACGTCCTGCCAATGGTAGTGTGGGGCAAGACTTGGTTGCCTATGATACGGCTACGGGTGTGCGGCGCATCTTAATTCCGGCCAAAACGTTCACCCCCAAAGGCAGTGAAAAAGCGATCGAGATAGAAGATTATGAGTGGTCGCCGGATCATAAGCAAATGCTTCTTTTTACAAATTCAGAACGTGTTTGGCGCACCAATACACGTGGCGATTATTGGGTGCTGGAGGTGGCTTCTGGAAAACTTTGGAAATTGGGCGGAAAAGCCCCGGCCTCCACGCTGATGTTTGCGAAGTTCTCTCCGGATGGAAAACAAGTGGCCTATGTACGTCAAAACAATATATATACCGAAAACCTGACGACGGGCCGAATCCTGCAACTCACCCGTGATGGCAATAGAACCACCATCAACGGCACGTTCGATTGGGTGTATGAGGAAGAGTTTGGTCTCCAAGATGGGTTCCGGTGGAGCCCCGATAGCAAAAGCATTGCCTATTGGCAGTTGGATGCAAAAGGTGTCCGAGATTTTCTGTTAATTAATAATACGGACTCGCTCTATTCCTATGTAATCCCGATTCAGTATCCCAAAGCCGGAACCACCAACTCGGCGGCGCGGGTGGGGGTGGTTCCGGCTACGGGTGGTCTTACCAAGTGGATGAATGTACCGGGAGACCTTCGGAATAACTACATTGCCCGTATGGAGTGGGCCGGAAATGCACACGAATTGGTTATTCAACGCATGAATCGTAAGCAAAACACAAATCAAGTGATGCTGTGTGATGTAAAAACCGGACGTACTCGTACCGTCTTCACCGATGCGGATCCCAAGGCGTGGGTAGATGTGGTAGATGACTTGATTTGGACAGACAGCGAAAAGGCATTTACATGGGTCAGTGAACGCGATGGTTGGCGTAAACTCTATAAAATACAAAGAGATGGCAGCCGAATTGAGGCCATTACCAAAGGCGATTTTGATGTGGCGCGGGTGCTTCAGATAGATCCTGCCTCCGGATGGGTCTATTATATCGCCTCGCCAGAAAATCCTACTCAACGTTATTTGTATCGTATCCGATTGGACGGTACGGGAAATGAGCGTCTGACACCAAAATCACAAGCAGGTGTTCATCAATACAATGTTTCTCCGAACGGCCAATTTGCCTTGCACACGTGGTCTGCATTTGGGACACCACCCACAACCGAGATTATCCGCCTGCCAGCACATGAAACACTCCGCATACCCGTGCCCAATACCCGTCTAAAAGAGCGTGTGGCAGCCGTTCGCGCAGCAAAATCCGAGTTTTTCCGGATTGACGCTGGAAATGGCGTGCAATTGGATGGCTGGATCATGAAACCTGCTGACTTTGATCCCAGCAAAAAATATCCGATCCTCTATCATGTGTATGGCGAACCCGCTGGACAAACCGTTATGGACTCTTGGGGCGGTCGGAATTTTCTGTGGCATACCATGCTGACCCAAAAAGGCTATATCGTGGCCAGTTTAGACAACCAAGGAACCCCATCTTTACGGGGTCGTGATTGGAGGAAGATCATCTACGGCCAAATTGGTGTTTTGGCCTCGCAGGAGCAAGTAACCGCCTCGCGCAATATGGCCCAAAAGTGGTCTTGGATAGACTCCACACGGGTAGGTGTTTGGGGATGGAGCGGGGGAGGCTCTATGACGCTTAACCTGCTTTTCCGCTCGTCCGATTGGTACAAAACGGGCATGTCGGTTGCACCCGTGCCTGACCAACGGTTGTATGATACCATTTATCAAGAACGTTACATGGACACACCACAGGACAATCCAGAGGGTTACCGCATTGGATCCCCGCTCACGTTTGCCCACCAACTGAAGGGGAATTTGTTGGTGGTGCATGGCACAGGCGACGACAATGTGCATTACCAAGGGACCGAGCGCCTGATTAATGCCCTGATTGAGGCCAATAAGCCCTTCACCATGATGGCCTATCCCAATCGGGCACATGGCATTTATGAAGGAAAAAACACGAGCCGTCATTTGTATGAACTTCTTACCCGCTACTTGCTCTCGAATTTAGAAGCGGGCGCACGATAAGCCGCCACCCTCAATTGGTAAGGGCTAAGTTGTTTGGCGATGCCTCTATGCGAAAGAGGAAGCCTGTAAAATGGTTAAGAACTTGCGTGTTCTTTTGTTGGGCATTTGTTTTTTGTTGGCAATCCTGCATGAAGTGGCTCAGTCCAATCCGTCGCCTGAACCATCGTCGCCAGTTGTATCGTTGGGGGCAAATAGAGCACGTACCTTTAAATAGTGGCGGTCTTGTGAACCTGGTTGTATGTATCTAGGTTTACACCGTAACTCCAACGCGATTTTGGGAGTTAATTCTACCAGGCTTATCCTGCCCACGCTAAAAACAACGAGCGCCTATTTGATCTGTTAAAAAAAGACTTATTTGGTCTTTTTGGGGAACTGTATGGATGATAAATGCGATTCTGCCTTTTCTCCTGTCCAATTAAATTTAAAACAACCTCCTAATGACGCACAGCACAACCGAGAAAGACCGATACAGCGGCCTTTTTGGATGGATACACCGGATCAAAGACTGGGTGGAATCTTTGGCCAGCAAGCCGTATGGAGTTCCAGCACTTGCACTGCTTGCCTTCTCTGAGTCTATCTTTTTCCCCATTCCACCAGACGTTTTGCTCATGGCGCTTTGTGTAGGTTTGCCTAAGCGTTCCCTTTGGTTTGCGCTGGTTTGTACCATTGGCTCCGTTGTGGGTGGTGTGTTTGGGTATGGGATCGGACATTTTCTTTGGTATGATGCGGCGGGCGCATTTAGTGGATTTGCACAGTTTTTCTTCGACCATATTCCGGGGTTCACCACCGAAGTTTTTGAACGTGCGGGAGCGCTTTACCGCGAGTACGACTTTTGGGCAGTGATGGTGGCCGGTCTCACTCCTGTTCCCTACAAAGTAGCCACAATCACGGCAGGGGTTTTTGATTTAAATTTTGTGGTCTTTATGTTGGCCTCAATAGCCAGTCGTGCGTTACGCTTCTTTCTTATTGGAGCGTTATTTTATTTCTTTGGCCGAGCTATAAAAGCTTTTATAGACAAATATTTAGAAATCCTGAGTGTTTTGTTTGTGCTCTTATTGGTAGGTGGGTTCTTGGTAATTCGTTGGCTTAGCTAATGAGTACCGAGCGTGGGGATACATCATGGTGAGGGACACCTCATAAAACCCTTTCGGAAGAGGGAGCATCAGCGCGGAACCTCGTATATGGCCTGTTTGTCGTTGAAGACGGGCCATTTTTCATCATTTTCCGCCGATTGTCTGGAAAATTTCATCCCAGTCTCTCTCAACACGTTGTAGATTGTGAAGGCCCCTGCGCGCCATCCTTTCAACAGCAAACACGTTACGCACATGAGCGAAAAGAAAAACCTTTTTGGAGCACGACAACTATTTGATACGGGCTCTGGACAAGCCTACCTCTACCGTTTGGACAAATTAGAGCAGGATGGATTCGGGCAAGTAAGCCGCCTCCCATTCTCCATCAAAGTGCTGTTAGAATCGGCCCTACGGAATTGTGATGATTACGTGGTACCGAAAACGGCCATCGAGCGATTAGCTGCCTACGATCCCGCCAATCCAGTGGCCGAGGAAATCCCTTTCTTGCCCGCACGCGTTATTTTACAAGACTTTACGGGTGTGCCTTGTGTGGTGGACTTGGCCGCCATGCGTTCGGCCATGCAACGCCTCGGCGGAAACCCAGATGTGATCAATCCGCGTGTTCCTGTAGATTTGGTGATAGACCACTCTGTGCAGGTGGATGAGTATGGCTCGGAAGCCGCAATGCTCATCAATAACCAGTTGGAATTTGAACGCAACCGCGAACGCTACGAGTTCTTGCGCTGGGGACAACAAGCCTTAGACAACTTTGGGGTGGTTCCCCCCGCCCGCGGAATTGTCCACCAGATCAACCTCGAATACCTTGCTAAAGCCGCTTGGCGACGACCAGAAGAAGAGGGTTTGGATGTGATCTATCCAGATTCATTGGTCGGAACAGATAGCCATACCACGATGATCAATGGCCTCGGGATTGTAGGTTGGGGTGTGGGTGGTATCGAGGCCGAGGCGGTCATGCTTGGTCAGCCGATTTACATGCTCATTCCGCAGGTCATTGGCTTTAAGCTCGAAGGTAAACTCCGCGAAGGGGTTACACCAACAGACCTTACGCTCACGATTACGCAGATGCTCCGTAAAAAAGGCGTAGTGGATAAATTCGTGGAATTTTATGGTCCAGGCATCTCCAGTATTGGTCTCGCAGACCGCGCCATGATCGCCAATATGGCCCCAGAATATGGCGCAACCATCGGGTTTTTCCCGATTGACGACGAGGCATTGAATTACTTGCGTCGTACGGGCCGCGACGAAGCGCTGGTGACGATGGTAGAGCGCTATACCAAAGAACAAGGGCTTTTCCGCACCGACGAAACGTCCGATCCGGTCTTTACCGATACACTCAGCCTAAACTTGGCCGATGTCGTGCCAAGCGTTGCCGGGCCCAAACGTCCGCAAGACCGCATTTTTGTACCCGACGTGGGCAAGGAATTTCAATCAGCCCTTACCGCGCCAATCGGGCCAGCCGGCTTTGGACTTGTACCGGAAAAAGTGGCTGCTTTATCCACCTACGACGATGGAAAACAAAAACTTACCATGAAGAATGGCGATGTGGTGATTGCCGCTATCACGTCTTGTACCAATACCTCGAACCCCTTTGTTTTGATGGGTGCAGGGCTGATCGCCAAAAGAGCCATAGAACATGGCCTCAAGGTGAAGCCTTATGTCAAAACTTCGCTTGCTCCCGGTAGCCGCGTGGTAACGGAATATCTACGCGAAGCCGGTCTTCTACCCTATCTAAATCAAATCGGGTTTAATGTGGTGGGATATGGCTGTACCACTTGTATCGGAAATTCAGGACCACTTCGGGAACCTGTCAACAAAGCCATTACCGATGGCGACTTGGTGGTAGCGGGCGTTCTTTCCGGAAACCGCAACTTCGAAGGCCGTGTTCATCCCTTGGTGAAAGCCAATTATCTGGCCTCACCGATGTTGGTCGTTTCTTATGCCTTGGCCGGAACAGTGGACTTGGACCTCATGAGCGACCCCATCGGTACCAACGACTTGGGCCAAGCAATTTACCTAAAAGACCTCTGGCCAACCGCTGCCGAGGTTAACGAATTGGTCTCAAAATATGTGACGGCATCTATGTTCCTGAAGGAATACCATGGTGTGGAAACCTCCAATGAAGACTGGAACGCCATTCCGGTGGCCGAAGGCGCGCTTTATGAATGGAATGCGGTTTCGACATATGTGCAAGAACCACCCTTTTTCACCACGCTCACCCGCGAGGTCTCGGCGATTGAACCCATCTCTGGTGCAAAGGTGCTGCTTAAACTGGGTGATTCTGTTACCACGGACCACATCTCGCCCGCTGGCTCGTTCAAAAAAGACACACCCGCCGGGAAATACTTGCTGGAAAATGGCATTGAACCCAAAGACTTCAATAGCTATGGCTCGCGTCGGGGCGCACACGAAGTGATGATGCGCGGTACGTTTGCCAATATTCGCATCAGGAATCAAGTGGCTCCGGGAACCGAAGGCGGCTGGACCACTTATTTTCCAACGGGCGAAGTGACAAGTGTCTATGACGCTTCCATGCGATACCAAGAGGCCGGTATGCCGTTGGTGGTCTTGGGTGGAAAAGACTATGGAATGGGCTCCTCCCGCGACTGGGCCGCCAAAGGAACCATGCTTCTGGGCGTAAAAGCAGTAATTGCCGAAAGTTTTGAACGGATTCATCGCTCCAATTTGGTGGGGATGGGCGTTCTACCATTGGTATATAAAGCGGGAGAAACCGCCGAGACGTTGGGCTTAGACGGAACCGAGTCCTTTGATATTCCTGTCACGGACGATGTAACGCCCCGTCAAGAAATCACGGTAACGGCAACCAAAGCAGATGGTACACAGGTGCAATTCCAAGCCATTTGCCGTTTAGACACACCGATTGATGTAGATTACTATCGAAATGGCGGTATCTTAAACTACGTCCTTCGTGAATTCCTGAACCAAGCAGCCGTCGCGGCGTGAGGTGAACTCAAGGTTTGAAGTCAAGTAAAATGGGTTGTTTCTCTATGGAAGCAACCCGTCTTATTTTTAAATAAGTCCCCTTTGGGGAGTCTATTGTATGCTTAAACGAACCGGATAAAACAAAAAGGACCACTGTAACAGAGACAGAGGGCCGTTGTATGATTTTGTATAAAAAAGGTTTATTTAATGCCGTCTAAAAGTTTTGCATAAACCCCGTCAGCAGTCTTTTTCTCCAGCAAGGTCTATTTTCATAACAACAGTGCTACCCCAAGTGAGTCCTTGACTGATACCTAAAAGCGCATTGGGAAAAATTACCCACCTCCAATTAACAGTATATATGGGCATAAGGGAAATTGGTATTGGAAGAAATGAGTCAAATAGAAGTAAACTTATATATCTAAATTTATTGGCAAGTTATCTTGTATAATAGTTTACTATTGTCTTTCTAGTGCCGAAAGCTGTATGAAAGAAAGTATAGCCGTTGTTGATGTCACTCCAAATTCTAATTCTGCAAATTGGTTAAAGATAGTTTGCTCTATTCCAATCATTTTGCCCACAAATGCATTTACAAGTAGCAAAATGGTAAACTACTTGCAATTTTCTTTCAATCCGAGTTTTGTATTTTAAATTAGGATAATTTGTGCCTTTCGTTACATCATTATAAGGTCAAAACTTTTTCACTTTCAATAATCTACTTGGTTCGTTCTGCCATTGTGCTAATTTCTGCCTTTTCAACAAGTTCTATATTTTTAAGTCCCCTTGCTTCAAGACAACTTCCACAAAGTAAGAGTCGAGTTCCTTTATTGGTGGATAATTACAACATTCGCTCAATGTGGTAATTATCTCTTGGGGTGTTTTGGTTTGGAATAGCACAATTTACACCACCGGCCATTAAAACGATTACTACGGAAAGTTTTTATTGAGTTGATTAGCAATTCTTAAAGCATTAAATGTCTCCTCTATGCCATATGGTGCATCATTGATAATGATCAACGTTTTCATATCTTAATATTTTGGCAAATAAAGTTTCATTGTTCCTTTCTTGAGCAAAACCTCATCTAAATGCCCCATTTTTTGCCTGTCGGTCGTTATTAGATGCATGTGAAGATAGGTGTCGTGGTGCGTAAAAATGGCCTTGTGTTCTGTTGAGAAGAAGCCAATAATGTCTGCTTGTTTGTTTTGAATCTCGTAATTCACCTGTCCTTGATGCGCTTCGGCTGGCGAATGCACTTTTGCGCCTTTGGGCAAGTTTACAACATGAATTATCGCCTGTTCAACCGTTCCAGAAAGTTTAAACATAAATGGCCTTGGTGAAGATATAGTCAACTTATCAAGATGTTCTTCAAGTTGTTGAACGGTCTGAATGCTGTCGGGCAAAGATTGTTCAGTCCACATTGGAATGTTTGCATAACCAAAAAATGGAGCTTTTATGTCGTAAGTTTCTTCGACTTTCATTATTGAGTCAGAAGACACGGTTGATTTATATGACCTACCATCAATAATTAAGATTTCACCTGCTAAATACTCAACAGGCCCAAGTCCGTACAAATTTGTCTTGTTTGCAATAGTGCGAAGGTTAACATTTCCGTAAAGCTGTCCTTTCCACATTACATTTTTCATCTCCCCAACGATTTTTACCTCGTTAGTCGTTTGTTGTGCTTTGGTCGTGCAATTTGTTAAGATCAACATTGCCAATCCAATAAGTGTCATCTTTAAGTTCATTTTTCTATTTTAAATTATTCCCGCACCCAATGCGAGTGAAATGATTATTAACATTATTGCTATGGTTATTTGCAGAAATCTTAAAGTTACTTTCTTCAAAAGTTTATTACCAAAATATGCTCCTGCAATTCCTGCGAGTGTAGCACAAATTACTAATACTATGTTGTCTGTCAGTCCTGATTTAGTAAACCTTGTCGCATAAATACTTAGGCGAGTGAAGTCCACAAAAGTTGAAACCACTACGGAAGTGGCAACAAATGCTTCTTTTGAAAGTCCTGACTTAATTAAAAAAGCACTCCTAAAAGCACCTTGGTTTCCTGAAAGTCCGCCAAAAAAGCCACTTAACATTCCGCCAATTGGTAACTTATCTTTTTCAAATTGTAAAGTGCTAAAATAAGGAATAAGATCAATAATTGCAAAAATAATAAGCAAAACTGAAATAATAGAATTCACAGGGTAAACTTCAAAATATTTTCCAAATGCGTAATAAGAAAACAAAGGTTGTAAGTCGGTTATGTTTAATAACATCCATGAACCTAGCATAGCGGAAATTACAGCAGGAACACCAAAGCGCAACAAAACTTCTTTGTTAGCATTGTTACCGACCAAAAACAATTTGAAAATGTTATTAAAGAAATGAACCACTCCTGTTAATGCAATTGCCAACTCCACAGGAAAGAAAATCATAAAAACAGGCGTAAGGATTGTTCCCAAACCAAAACCCGAAAAAAAGTAAGTATAGAAACTATGAGTGCTGATAATGATATAATGATTATTTCCATTTATTTTAAATATGAATATTGAACTATTAACATGATAATCATTTTGTAAGTTTATTTTTTGATTTCAAATTATAAAATTTTAGTCCAGAGTCGTTTGATTTCTTCAAGGATCGGGATCTTTTAAAAACAATTTTATCATGCGTTAGATTTGGCAATATACTTGCAGATCGCGTTGGCAATTCATCTTGTTATATTGATGATAGTCCCAATTCCTTTAAAAATTTATTACTATATGTTGGCCAAAAATTAGTTCTTTGAGAAGGGGTTGGTTACGTGAAGCCATAAACCGCATGTACCCATTAGTAGTTTTATACTACCAAACAATCACCCATGCAGTTTACAGCATCACTGCTATCGTTTCTACAATCAGATACGATTAGCCCGACCAATTTACGAAGACTTCGTTCCATTACCAATAGCGCCCTTTGTGTGCCAGGCCACTCCCTCCGCACTTTGTCTAAACTATTCATAAACAAGGAGATAAGACATGATTAGACTGTTCTTGAAGAAGGTTCACATCATCCACTGTTGTCGGAGTCTGGACAAAAGCCAAGCATCAACTGATAGCAAAATTTAACGAAGTCTTTGTGTCGCAACGTGGCAGAACTAAAGAAGCGGCGGAGTCTTTGCTCGTTTGAAGCCGTCTCAACCGCGTTTGAGATCGCCGCCGCAATGGCTGGTAGTCTCACTTTACCACATTAACAAAGGGCGCTCAAAATATCGGTAAAGGTCTTTAATGTCGAAAGGTGAAGCAGGAGCTTGACGCCAAAAATTAATTGACGTATTTTGTCGGAGAAGGATTGCTATATCTTGGTAGTTTTTGTTTAAACCTAAAAACTACTTTAGATATCCCAGTAATCTTTTTTATTTGTTTATTTTTATTGAACTTAAATCATTTCTAGAATTGTAGGTGGAAGACCGCCTTTATTAAAACAGGCAGAGACATGAAGAGAATATTTCTAATAATTATACTGACAACATTTTGCTTGAAGACATTGGGGCAAAGTACGGACCGACTTTATACCATTAAGGACAACAACTTATATAGCTACATTGACAAAACAGGAAAAACAATAATAAAACCGCAGTTCTTATCAGCAGGGGAATTTTCAGAAGGTCTTGCTCCTGTTAGACTGAATGGAACTTATGGATATATTAACACCAAGGGAAAATTCATCATTTCGCCCAAGTTTGATTTAGGATTGTCTTTGTATAACGGGCTTGCAAAAGTTTTTATTGACGGAAAACCTTTTTTTATTAACAAAAAGGGAAGTATTTTTTTTAACTATAACTACAAAAAAATTTCATAATTTATTAGTAACTCATTTGGGATAATTGTTACACAAACAGGCAAATGCGGAGTAATTAATAAGGCAGGAAAGTTGGTAGTAGATACACTATTCAAACAAATGACTGCTTTCAATAATGGTATTTCTGTTGTAACAGGCTTAAATCACAACTCCGATTCAAATGACAGCATTGAGAAAGGTGTTTATGAAAAAGGCGTAATAGATACATTTGGAAAATGGAGAGTTCAATATGGGAAATACAAAGATATTGGAGAGTTTAATAATGGCTATGCACGCGTTAAATTAATTGTTGAAAACCAGAAAGGATATTATGACTACGAAGGAATAATAGATGACATGGGGAAGTATAAATTTACTATCCCGTCAAAAAAATGGAAACTCGACTACGGTAATGATAATTTTCATCAAGATATTGCGATTATTGAAATATATTCTGTTGATCCTGATACTGTTAAGCTATGGTCTCCAAAGAATCGTTATGATTATAAGGGAGCAATCAATACAAAAGGAGAAATAATATTTTCAAACACCGATTGGGACGAACTTACGCCTTTCTCTTTCAATAGAGCATTTGCAATCATAAGAAGCACAAAACCACCACTAACCAGAAAAATAAATTATGACAAATGACTATTTGGATAGCGCAAGAAAACAATTTGCGTATTACAAAATGCTTGGGGACCAAACGTTTTCGCAAGTGCAAGACGATAAATTGTTTTGGCAATACAATGACGAAAGCAACAGTATTTCGACAATCGTAAAACACCTTTGGGGCAATATGCTTTCACGTTGGACAGACTTTTTGACTTCGGACGGAGAAAAAGATTTTCGGGATAGAGACGCTGAATTTGAAAACGACATACAAAGCAGAGAAGAGCTTTTAGACAAATGGAACGAGGGTTGGACTTGCCTTTTCAACACAATCAACTCATTAACGGCAGACGATCTTGACAAAATTATTTACATACGTAATCAAGGACATACTGTAATTGAGGCTATTAACCGACAACTTGCACATTATCCATATCATATTGGGCAAATTGTATTTTTAGGGAAGATGCTTGCTGAAAACGGTTGGGCTTCGCTGTCAATTCCAAAAGGAAATTCTCAGCTATTCAACAAAGATAAATTCTCAAAACCAAAACAACGAGAACACTTTACCGACGAATTTATAAATGATAAAAAATAGCCTAAAATCGAACCGCCAATACGGATTCTGTGTCTGCTGGGGTGGTACGGCAAGCAAACTCGGTAGGCCGCACGTAAAGTTGAAACTCTGTGTTTTATTTCCTCCAGTTCAGTGTAGGCAGCTCGGAAGTGAAAATGAGCGAAACTAAGCCAGCTGTACAGGATTTTTTTGCTCTGCCCCATCCTCAAAGACAGGCCATAACAGTAAAGTCAAACATAAAGACAATGAACAAAGTAGCGCTTATTACAGGAGTAAGCCGAGAAATGGGACTTGGGTACGAGACTGCACGGCAATTAAAAGAACTTGGATTTAAGGTTCTTATTGCAGCAAGAGACCTACACAAGGTATCTGAATTGGCTGAAAAGATTGATGTTTCTGCACGGCAATTAGACATTACAAACGACCAATCAGTAAATCAATTGGCAAAAGATGTTGAAACTGAATTTGGTAAATTGGATGTACTGATTAATAACGCAGCGGCATACTTTGACCAAGGCAGACAAGCATTAAATGCCGATATATTGTTTATCAAAGAGGCAATTGATACCAATCTTTTGGGTGCTTGGCGAATGATAAAAGCGTTTCAGTGGCTCCTACAAAAGTCGGACAGTGGAAGAGTCGTAAATGTTTCAAGCGGTGCGGGTTCATTTACCGACCCCATATTCGGTTTAGAGAATCATCAGGGTAATACACCTGTATATGCCATTACCAAACTTGCTTTGAACGGCCTGACCGTCAAGTTGGCAAGAGAATTGAAAGACACAAAAGTAACGGTCAATTCAGTTTGCCCTGGTTTTGTCGCCACTTATCTAGGAACAGAACAATGGGGAGCGAGACCAGTTTCAGAAGGAGCACAAGGAATTGTATGGGCTGCAACTTTGCCAGACCCTTCACCGACAGGTAAGTTTTTTAGAGACGGGGTACAGGTCAGTTGGTAATGGACATTAAAAACAGCATACAGTTTTTTACGCGAAAGCACAAGTTTTCGTTTGTTATAAAACATGTAAAAACAATTCTTTAATTTGTTATTAGATTGTTCTTGGGAAGATTTTTGTTATTCATTGTTTATCTCTGACCTATGACGATGCACTCAAATATGATTGGGGTAAGTGGTATGTCGAACATGTCGGAGAAAACGTCTTCGTTTGTGCCTTTGTTTTCGGTTGTTTTTTTATCACAAGACCGTATTTATAGGATTAAAAAAGCCCGTCTCATCCCCTCAACATCCACCAGCCATACCAAAGGACAAGTGTTGGGATCAGTGAGATACTCAGCCATTGGAGAAAGGGTTTAAGCGGTGGGGGGAAATCTGGAATGGGGGCAAATCGCCGGATCCGGAGCAAGCGATCGAAGGCAAACCAAGTTAGCAAATGATTGATGGGACAAATAGGGCACAGAACAGGCATGTTCGCCAACAAACCCAAAAAAAGCAAGGTAAATGGCACAGCAGCCAAAAAACCCAATGCCAGTACATTGTATGCCCACCGACGATAGACCAGTCCCAGCTTAGGAAAAAGCGCAAACCAGACCGTTACCCATACAAAAAAACCAAACCCCAAATACGCATTGGGTAGTCCAAAATACCGTGCCTCGGCAGATTGGAGTACCTTGTCGCAATCTACCCGTGCCGACAATGAGCAAAAACCTGTTCCGGGAGTTGCCAGACCCGCCTCTAAAGCCGTAAAGCGCCACGTAAGCCAACCCGTGTTCAGGAGGATCAAGAACATCAGCATCCAAAATACCCGTTCGGCCCAGTAGTAAATGGGAGCTAAGGGTTTTGTCTGGGCAGTCAGCGGCATATCCATTGGTTTAGTACACCTTCCATTCGGATAGGGCAGGAAGTTGGGTTCCATCAGGTTCCACTTCCAAGCGAATTTGTTGGGTTCGGGCGGTTTCTAAGATCACCTTGTTCCATCCCTTCTGGACGCCCCATCTCTCGGAGGGGTTCCAGATTCGGTGCCAGCGTCCCTCATACATCGCGAAAACCGACCATGATTTGGGCGGGGTATCCCAAAATACCTCCACCTGCGAAACCTCCTCTGTAGCGGGAAAGTCGTATTGAACCCATAATTTACCACCGGATGCGTTCCAAACAAAGGGGGTGTTGGTTTTTCCATCCCGTAACACTTCGGCATTTCCGCCACCAGAGGTTTTAAGGAGGCTTTGTGTAGGAAGTGGAGGCGAGAAGACCGCTGTGGCAGGTCCCGAAGAGTGGGGTATCCAGACAGCCATCTCGGTTCTGCCTCGGTGAGACCAAGCAAAGTATGGAATTGCCTTAAAGTTAACTTTTCGGACCTTGATGTTGTTGTGAACATCCTTATAAACAGCCTGGGCTTGTCCAACCAAGGTTCCAATACCTTTGAATAGGTTTGCATCGTATTGAAACTTCAGCTTGTGGGTATCTGGTACATACAAATGGTGTACCCGCCCGTCCGGATAATCCGCTCCTTCGATAGCAAAAACAATGGGGCCATGTTGTAATGCCATTCGGTCCTTATTTTGAATTACTTTTTCGTGTGCGCTCACCCGCCGAACCGTCATAGGCAAAGACCATTCCAGCACATCATCTTGCTTCCACATTCTACGGATGACAGCATACCCATGCTCGGATGTAAAAGGTTGTATTTGACCATTGATTTTGAGGTGTGGTGTAGCTGTTGGGGGTTCCATAAAGCGATATAGGTCGCTGGGCAATACTCGATCTCCCACCCAGCCGGGAATCCGGAGGCGGAAAGTGGCCTGACCTGACCCGGATTGTACCGTGAGGCGAATGCGGCCATTCCAAGGATATTGCGTTTCTTGTTTCAGGCGGAAAGCATGGTTATTCACAACCAAATCTGCGGTGCTGGTCGCAAACAGGTTCACATAAAGGTCTTCACCCCGTATCCCATACATCAAACCGGGCACTTGAGGGAGAAACCGCGCCACATTTGGGGGGCAACAGGCACAAATAAACCATCTGGAACGGGCGTGTTGGCCTTTAGAAGCCAATGGATTGTCATAAAAAAACACATTTCCAGATAAACCAACGCCAGATAAAAAGGCATTGTAGAGGATGCGCTCCATCACATCGGCATATCGAGCATTGCCCGTTTTCAGGAACAGCCGATGATTCCAGAAGGCATTGCCAATTGAAGAACAGGTTTCGGAATAGGCTGTCATATTGGGTAGGTCGTAGTTGTCCGTAAATCCTTCACCAAAACCCACCGACCCAATACCTCCGGTAAGGTACATTTTTTTACTGGTGACATTGTTCCATAAGTGTAGGCTGGTGGTTTCGTATGCCCGATCGCCCGTTAATGCAGCGACATCCATGATGCCCATGTTCATATAGACAAATCGGACAGCATGGCCCACGGCTTCGGTTTGTTGTTTGATGGGGGCGTGGTCCTGTGCATAAAAATCCCAAAGTTTATTCCGGTCCCCCAACTGGCCTCTGGCGTCCAAAAAGAATTTGGCGGTTTTCAGGTAATGTGCATCTTGGGTGGTGCGATACATTTTTGCGAGGGCCAATTCCACTTCCTGATGTCCGGGGGGCATATGCAAACGATCAGGCCCAAACGTGCGGGCAACAAGATCTGCATTTTTTAGGGCAATCCGCATGAGCCGATCGCTTCCCGTTGCCTCTTGATGGGCAATGCCCGCCTCGTATAAGTGTCCAGCACAATATAACTCGTGGCTGCCTTCTAATTTTTCCCATTTGCTGAGGCCCGCCCAGGCTTCGAGTCGGGCTGCACGATTGGTGCGGGGGGTGTATAAATACCCATCCTCTTCTTGCGCACGGTCTATCTGGCCGATAAGCCCTGCCACACGTTTGACAAGGGCCGTATCTGGGTGAGTTTTTAGGCTGTAGGCTGCTGCTTCAATGTTTTTGTAGGCATCGGAGTCGTAAAACGGGTAGATCCCCCTATGCACGCCCGTATCGGCCTTTGCAGCAAGCCGGAAATTGTGCAACGTGCCTTGTGTTTCCATCTGGTCAAAGTTATGTGGAATGGTGATCCGACGGTTGGTTTCTAAACGGGGCCGCCAAAATTCATCTTCCAGAACCACCCGATGATATGGGACAGCTACAATGGGGTAATCATCAGGAACAGGCGCGTGCTGACAAGCACATAGGCTACAGAGCGACAGCAGGAGGAAATAAGATTTTATGGACATAACTTCTTGGGGTTTGATTGAAGTTAATGCAAAGACACATGAATCACCAACCCCTCTCACAAAATGTGATCGGTGTAAGGTGATCCCTCAATATTAATCTCCAATAAATAACCTTATTTAGGCTTGAATAAAATTATTGTACTTTTGATTGGAAAAAAGAACGCATAAATTTATTAATGATCCGTAAAGAAATCAGATAATTGAAAAAAAAACAGGATTTGGGTTGTTTATGATCAGTCTATATGCTTATATTCTCCGCACTTATTCGATTTTGGCTTATTCACTGTCAATATAAGCCAGTTTTCTAACCTCATATAAATTCTTAAAAACATGCTTAGCACTAAAGGAATTGTAGGCATTGCCTCCCTTGAAGATCTCAAAAACCAGACTGATCTTATTGTAAAAGAAGTGGTCAATTCAAACGATGCCGTTTTAGTAGATGATGCAGGTGTTGTGGTGATTAGCCGCCAGGCCTATAACAAGTTGATTGGCGCCAAAAAAGTGAGCACAGGCCGTCGTGGTCGTCCGCGTAAAAATGCCGATGTAGCCGAAGGTTAATTGGTCCCAATGCTAAATGCAAAAGAGCGGGTTTGTTTCTCCAAATCCGCTCTTTGTTTTTAGCGACCCTTGTGCTTAAATGCCCATTAAGCGCTTGATTTGCTCAATACGTTGCAGGATTTCTTCGCGCTTCATGCTTCGGTATTTTTCGGGTAATAATTGTTTGCTGGTACATTCCATCACCGCCGCCAAATTCTGTAGTTCCACCTCCATTGGATACGTAGGAGGGATAAAATCATCAATCGTTTCTTGCAGGATTTCTTTCGTTATTTTGGCATCTGCTGCTTTCTCGGAACGGGAAACAGCGCGAAATTTTGCACGCGTAAAAATGGCCTCCATATCGGCGCCAGAAAAGGTGGCGTCTCCATTTAGGAACGTTTCGGGGACTTCCTCCATCGAAAGGGCCGTCTTGGTCTTCTTCATGGTTACGGTCAGTAATTCTTCCCGATCTTCGCGTGTAGAGGGGTAAAACAGGGCCAAGTGTTCCTCGGCACGGCCTTGCCGCTTTAAGTCAATAGGCATTAGGTCTGGACGAGCGGTTAGGAGGAACCAGAGGATTTTTCCCCGGTTCTTGGAGTTGCTCATAAAACTCGCAATTTGGCCAAAAACACGGTTAGAAACCCCAGAATCACCTTGGTTGTTACGGTCGCCAAGCATAGCATCGGCTTCATCAATCATCACGGCAACAGGGGTCATGGCTTGCAAGAGTGCCAAAATCCGCTCTAAGTTGGCTTCGGTTTGGCCCTGCCATTGTGACCGGAAGTTCTTCAGCTTCACCATTGGCACGCCAATTTCTCCGGCAAAACAAGTGATGATAAAGGTTTTTCCTGTGCCTACTGGTCCATTGACCAAATACCCCATCGGCATGACATCCGGACGACCACTTTTAAGGGCAATGGCTGCCTCGCGCAAATGTTTTTTAACCTCGCGGTGTCCGGCAACCATGTCTAAATTATAATCTGTTTCGACAAACTCAAGCATGCCAAATGCTTCTGCTTCGATGAGTTCTTTTTTCCGGTTGATCAAAAAATCAAAGGTGAGCGGATGTTGGTTTTCAAGGACATCGGCCAAAATGGTGCGGAGTTGGATGTAATTGAGGCCCGCCGTATTTTGTGCCAAGGTTTCGGGGGTTACTTCCGATAGTTTCTTGAAGTCCGCAGTTCTTTTTCCGATATACCATTTAATAAAGGTATGACGCTGCGGTTCTTCAGGAATCTGAATTTTTATTTCTGCTGTATAAGGACTTTGTACCAACTGTTGGTTGAGTGCAGTCAGACTTTCCGCAACCAAACAAAGGGTAAAATCACGGTTTAGAAAGAGCGGATCGTGTGCCCAACGTTGCAAAAAGACCAAGGCATTCCGGTCTTCCGTAGAAAGGCTACCTGCTTCCGACATTGGAATAAGCGTCTCGGCATAATCCATAATGACGGCCACTCTTTTCCCATCTGCTAATCGAAGCCGGAAATAATTTTCTAACACAGCAAAAACACGTACCGGATCCTTTGGGACTTTTTGCGCGTAATCGGTTCCAAAAATGGTATCATAACCAGATAATGCGCGGTTAAAATCCTTCTGGGATTCTGCATTCCCAAACTGAATTCCAGCAGAACGGTCATAAAACAGGATGATATCACGTCCTGCAAAAAGATCCTGAATTAAAAATTCCCGTAACGATATATAGGTAGGATTGTCGTTATCATCCAATGATGGAACCAAGTTCCGGACATTCCCATAGAGAATAAATTGATTCAGGGTTTTGGTAAAATACTTTCGGGCCAATTCCTTTGCCCATTCGGGGTAATAGGCGATGTATTGTTCCACTGCTGCAAAGCCCGTTGGAGCGCTTTTTTTTGCCATGATTTCTTGGTCGTTAAGGGTTTGATAAGTCAATAAAACAGAATGCTTGGACGGGATGACCGATAGACGGTTTCATTTGTTCCTACTTTTTTAGGCGTCTGTTGTATCCAGCACTTGCAAACTACTACACGAACGGGCTATTATCAAATCTGGTTCTCGTAAATTGGGGTTTTCTTACGCTCCAGTATCTTTTAAATAAATGCTACATTCTGAAAAAATTAATCGGCTTCGGGTACTCCCCCATCTGTTAGAAAACGCACTTTATGGCCTTGAAGACGCACAACTTGATACGCCCTATCGGCCACTGGGCTGGACTATCCGGCAGGTAGTACACCATTTGGCGGATTCGCACATGAATGCTTATATCCGCTGCAAGCTGACCCTTACCGAGGAAAACCCAACCATTCGTCCTTATAACCAAAATGCATGGGCTGAACTTCCGGACGGTCGAACAGCTCCAATAGACCACTCGTTGGCCATCCTTCGCGCCTTACATGCCCGATGGGCAGACGCCCTGACAGCCGTAACCGAGGCAGATTGGAAACGCCCTGTTTTTCATCCGGACAATGGCCCCTCATTTCTAGAAGAACTCTTGGATTCCTATGTCGCGCATGGAGAAATCCATGTCGCGCAAATTACAGGACTCCGCCAACGCATGAACTGGATTTAATAAACTCAGCCTTTTTGAAGTATGAACCATTACCGATTTTTAGCGATTACACTGGCCTTTGGGTGCCTTTATATGTTTTTTGCTACTGAAATTCTGGCCCAGAAAAGTAAACCCGGTCAGTTTGATTATTACCTCCTTGCCCTTTCTTGGTCGCCCACTTATTGCGCCGAGAAAGGACAGAATGACCCGCAGCAATGCGGTATTGGTAAACAATTAGGGTTTGTCCTGCATGGTCTTTGGCCGCAAAACACCAAAGGATGGCCGCAAAATTGTACCCAAGAAGCATTAAAAGACCGTACATTAGCCCTGTTTCCCGACCTCTTTCCGAGCGAAAAACTGGCACGCCACGAATGGAAAAAGCACGGGACTTGCTCTGGCCTTTCGCAACAGGGATACCTGAATCTTTCCAAAAAACTTAAAGACGGCCTCCGGATTCCGGCGGCTTATCAACGGCCTTCCCAGCCATTTAGGACCACCACCGATGCCCTGAAACAAGCCTTTGTACGAGAAAATACCACCCTTAAAGCAGATGGTCTGGCCCCGATTTGTTCCGGTGGTGGAAGGTTTTTTCAAGAACTCCGGGTTTGTTTTAATAAAAATGGCTTCCCCACAGGGTGTTCGGATGAGGTATTACGGGTTTCCAAACGATCTTGTGGGCAACCGGATTTTTTGGTGCGCAGTGTGCGATGACAAAAGAGAAAATGATATGGAAGCATTACCCTATGAACTTTGGATGGATACGGGTGGAACATTTACAGACTGTCTGGCACGGCTGCCAAACGGAAAGGTCCGTTCGTTCAAAATCCTGAGTAATGGGGCATTGCGTGGACGCATTAACCGCTGGGAAGACAGGAGAACGCTGTACTTCGAGGCCCAGTGGCCCATCCAAGTATCCATTTTTGACGGTTATGCTTTTCGGATTTTGCCTGATAGTCCTCCCCTTTTCGTGGAAACGGTGGATGTTTCGGCCCGGCGAATTGTCCTACAAAGCCCTTCTCCAGCCTTAGACTTGGGTACCTTTGAACTAACCGCGTTCGAGGAACCTCCGATCTTAGCTGCACGCTTGGTCACACAAACGTCATTAGGCACAGCCTTTCCGCCCATTACACTAAAATTAGGCTCTACACGGGGCACAAATGCGCTCTTGGAACGAAAGGGCGCACGGGTAGCGTTGCTCATTACACAGGGATTTCGGGATTTACCGCTCATCGGAACACAAGCCCGGCCTGAACTGTTTGCACTCGAAATCCGTAAACCACTACCACTGTACGAGGGCGTATTCGAGGTGCCAGAAAGGCTTGCAGCGGATGGAAGTGTTTTGAAGAATCTGTCTGAACAAACTGTTCAGACATTGGTAAAAGCGGTCCAGCAAGGCAACTTTGATTCTATCGCTATTGCCCTACTTCATAGCTACCAAAACCCCATACACGAACAGCTTTTAGAAGCAGCTTTTCGGGAAGCAGGCTTCCGCTTTGTATCGGTCTCATCAGCCCTTGCGCCCCACATAAAACTATTGTTTAGAACCGAAACTACACTCATAAATGCCTATTTAGATCCTATCATACAGACGTATTTATCAGGAATTTCGAGTAAACTTTCTTGTGATATTATACCCAACTTTAGGGTGATGACCAGTGCCGGACATTTGGTCCGATCGGATTTATTTGCTGCAAAAGATAGCCTCCTTTCTGGGCCAGCCGGCGGGGTCATCGGTTCTGCCCGTATTGCTCGGCTTTGCGGCGAAAACCGCATCCTCACCTTCGACATGGGGGGCACCAGTACCGATGTTTCGCGCTACGACAATGGGTTTGATTATCGGATGGAAACCCAAATTGGAGAGGTACGATTACTTTCTCCTTCACTCGCCATCGAAACTGTGGCTGCGGGAGGTGGGTCCGTCTGTGGGTTTGATGGGTTCAGGCTGACGGTGGGGCCAGAAAGTGCCGGGGCATACCCAGGCCCGGCCTGTTATGGAGCGGGTGGTCCATTAACGATAACGGATGTAAACCTTCTTTCAGGGCGATTAGATGTACCCTCCTTTGGTCTGCCCATTGAAACGGTAACCGCAAAGAACCGCCTTGCGGAAATCCGGCAGCGTATCCATGAAAACACCGGGAAAAACTTTTCGGAAACAGCCGTACTTGCGGGTTTTATCCAGATTGCAAACGAAAAAATGGCTGATGCCATCCGTAAAATTTCGTTGTCAAAAGGGGTAAACCCGGCAAGATATAGCCTTCTCGGCTTTGGAGGAGCGGGTGGACAGCATGTATGTGCATTGGCCGATACACTGGGGATCCAAAAAATTCTTATCCCCTATCAAGCAGGGTTACTCAGTGCTTATGGTATTGGACATGCGGCCATCGAACGGTTTGCGCACCAAGAAGTACTTACGAAACTGCCTTCCATCCCACGCCTACGCCAATACTTCCGGCAATTGGGAACACAGGTTCGGGCACAATTATCCGAAGAGGGTATTCCCGAAGCCGCACAAGAAATCGTTGCACAAACCGTGCAACTTCGGCTTTCCGGCCAAGAAACTTGGATCGAGGTGCCCATGCAGGAAAATCGGCGTGAATTAATCCGTGTATTCAAGCGTGCTTATGAACGTATGTATGGCCATTGGATTGCTGGTCGTGCCATTGAGTGTGTTTCCGTACAAACGAGGGGTCGTAACCGCGTTCCACCCGAAACCTTGACAGAGACAACACCCCCCTATGTTCCGCCTGCCCTCCGAAGTACCTTCTTTTTGGTACAAAAGACGTGGTTTGCTGCTAAGGTTTACCAGTGGGAAGACCTAAGTTCCGGTGCAACATTCAATGGCCCGGCGCTTCTGGCAAGTCAAAATGCAACCGTGGTACTGGAACCGGGCTGGCAACTTTCTATCAATGCCCGGAATGTGGCGGTGATTGCCCGCTGTTGAGGCGTATTAGCAATTCATGTTGAAATGGGCCAGTCCCGTTTTCATCGTCGTCCTCATTTAAGCGTCTTGGAGTCCCTTACGCGAAAGGTGGTCTATCTTTGGCAAAGGAAATGAAAACGTTTTTCCAAAAAACAATACACAAATCCGGTTATTTTATTGCCGCTTTCGCCAAGAATCCTTTATCGGCTTGGTCAGGTACGATATAATTTAACGGATTACAAAACTTGATACCAAAACCGTTGTTATGATTTCTTCCTTAGCCGCGCTGGAGTCGCAAATTCAGGCAGAAGACCTGCACGATGCTGCCTCGGTAGAAGCCTTTCGTATTAAGTACCTAGGCCGTAAAAATGGCCTTCTCACCGATTTGTTTGGCCAGATCGGGAAGATTGCCCCGGAGGAACGCAAGACCTATGGAGCTGCTGTCAATACCTTAAAACAACAAGTGGAGGCCCGTCTTGCAGCGGCGCAGGCGCTTGTGGAGGCTGCACAGAAACAGGCGGTGGCCCAGACTATAGACCTTACACTACCAGGGCGGATGCAACCCGTTGGAGGGCTACATCCCATTCGCCAAACAATGGAAGAGATTAAGCGGATTTTTCTCAGCTTTGGATTTGGGGTAGCCGAGGGGCCAGAGATCGAGGAAGACTGGTACAATTTTTCCGCGCTTAACTTTCCGCCCGATCATCCCGCCCGCGATATGCAGGATACGTTCTTCGTGGAGTCGCCCAATAATGAAAATGGTGGCGTAGTACTGCGTACCCATACTTCGCCAGTACAAGTGCGTACCATGCAGAGCACCCATCCGCCCATCCGCATCATCGCTCCGGGGCGTGTGTATCGGAACGAGACCATTACCTATAAATCGTATTGCCTTTTTCATCAAGTAGAGGGGCTTTATGTGGATCAACAGGTGACCTTTGCAGACCTGAAACAAGTCCTCCGGATGTTTGCCGAAGCAGCCTTTGGCGCGGGAGTGAAAATGCGGTTTCGTCCCAGTTTCTTCCCTTTTACCGAGCCAAGTGCCGAGGTGGACATTTGGTGGCAGAACGAAGATGGCTCTGGACGTTGGTTGGAAATTCTGGGGTGTGGCATGGTGGATCCGAACGTCTTAGAAAACTGCGGGATAGATTCCGAAAAATACACAGGTTATGCCTTTGGCATGGGGGTGGAGCGCATCGCAATGTTGCGGCATGGTATTACCGACATCCGCGTGTTGTACGAAAATGACTTGCGGTTCTTAGAACAATTCTAAGTACCTTATTATGGTCTTTCGGATTTTTTAAAAAATAATTACGTTATTATAGAACATGAACATCTCGCATAATTGGCTTAAGGATTACATTTTGCATGATCTTACGCCGAAGGAAGTAGCCGATACCCTCACCATGCTGGGGCTGGAAGAAGAAGAATCATGGACGGTGGGTAATACGTTTCCCGGACTAATAGTGGGTTATGTCCTGACCCGCGAACAACACCCCAATGCCGATAAACTCTCGGTGTGTCATGTGGACTTGGACGGCAGCGGAAAGGGGGTTAAAATTGTTTGTGGTGCGCCCAATGTGGCTGCCGGACAAAAAGTGGTGGTGGCAACGATCGGAACAAAATTGATGCTGCCGACCGATAAGCACAATCCCGATGCGCCAAAAGCCGAGTTAACCATCAAAAAAGGGAAAATCCGGGGCGAAGAATCTAATGGCATGATTTGTTCGGAGATGGAACTGGGACTCTCGGATGACCATAGTGGGATCATGGTCTTGACACAAACGGCGGTGACAGGCCAAACCTTTGCAACCTACCTAGACCAGCAAGGTACTTCCGAGAGCGACACGGTGACGGATGTGAACATCACTCCGAATCGTCCGGATGCCATCAGCTATCTGGGGATTGCCCGTGATCTTAGTGCTGTGACGGGTATCCCAGTACAACTGCCTGCTGTGGATCTGCCAGAACATGGCGGTGAAGCGGCCCATAAATTCACGGTAGAGATCGAATGCCCCGATGTCTGTCATCGGTATGTGGGTATGTTGATTGAGGGGGTAAAGGTTGGTCCCTCACCCAAGTGGGTGCAGCAACGCCTCGAAGCCATCGGGCTCCGTCCACGGAACAATATAGTGGATATAACCAACTATGTGATGTATGAATGTGGGCAACCGCTACACGCCTTCGATTTTGATCAAATTGCGGGACATAAAATTGTGGTGCGCCAATCCGAAGGTGAGTTGCCTTTTACCACCTTAGACAGCAAGCCACGCATCTTGCCCAAGGGCACAATAATGATATGCGATGGCGTGCGCGAGGTTGCGATAGGGGGGATTATGGGCGGCGAAAACTCGGAAGTAACAGACGCTACAGTAAATGTCTTGTTGGAATCGGCTTGGTTCGATCCAACAGCGATACGCAAAGCAGCGAAGAATATTCGTGAAGCGGGGAAAGAAGAAGGACGCCTTTCTACGGATGCGTCTTATCGTTTTGAGCGGGGCGTAGATCCCAACGGACAAGTGTGGGCGGCGGCAAGGGCGGCGGCACTCATCGCCGAACTCTCTGGTGGACAAGTGGTTCCCGGTATGGTGGATGCAAACCCCATTCCGGACATTCCTTTGGTACTCACCCTGCGTCCAACGCGGGCGCGGGCAGTTATTGGTGCCGATATTCCAGATGAAGAAATGAGCCGCCTGTTAACGGCCATCGGGTTTAAAGTCTCGGTATTACCTGAAGGGTTTGCATGTTCTGTGCCCACTTTCCGTCCAGACGTAGGGCGGGAAATAGACATCATCGAAGAAATTGCACGGCTCTATGGCTACGACAACATTCCCTTGCCTACACACTCGGCCACGCCAAACCAGCCGCCAGCCGCCAATCCAACCGACGACTTGCGGCGTTCGTTGCTCCAGTTTGGTATGGGCATGGGTTTCCGGGAAATGTACACCAATAGCATGGTGAAAGCGGAATGGGCCCAGTTTTTTGCCGAGGAAACGGGGATCGTGGAAACCCTAAATCCTATTTCGAGCGAGATGGGCGCCCTCCGGCCTAACTTGCTGCTCTCTGCACTTCCTGTAGTGGTGCATAACCTAAATCACGGGCGCAAAAGCCTTCGCCTGATGGAGGTTAGTGCCGTATATCGTCGTTCAGAAAGCCCACGTGTACCCGTAAAAGGCTACGATGAATATGAAGAGGCTTTATTTATTATGACGGGCACAGTGAATGCAGCCGGATGGAATGTGCGTGAAGAAAAAGTGACCATTTTTGACGTTAAAGGTGTTGCCGAGTCGCTCATCCGGCGTTATGGCTTAGTACAGCAGGTTCAGTTTGTTCCGGAAAATGAACCCTCTGCACTAACATCATACCAAATAAAAATCCAATCCGGGCATCAAGTACTGGGGGTTGTGGCTCGCCTTGCCGATGAAACGGCCAAACATTTCGATGTTAAGCAAGAAGTCTTTTTCGCCTCCTTGAATTGGACAGCCTTATCCAAATTAATTGGGATAAAAAACAGACGCGCATATCAGGAAATTAGCCGCTACCCGATTGTGGAGCGCGATTTGGCCGTTACGGTCTCCAAAAACGAAGCAGCCGGCGCATTACTCGAAACCATCCGCCGAACGGGTGGAAAGCTCCTTCAAGAAGTCCGTGTGTTTGACCTCTATGAGGGCGATAAAATTGCACCAGATACCAAAAGCATCGCATTTTCCCTGCGTCTTGGTGCTCCCGACCGGACGTTGGTGGATAAAGAAGTGGAAACCCTGGTTGCTCGTATTGTTAAACAACTGGCAGATCGTCATCAGGCGGTTCTGCGTACCTAAACCCATGAAAGATAGTGAGCTTGGTTAATCCCTAAACGAAGGCTTATATTATTGTTTTTATTGTCAAATTTCTTTCATCAGCCAATTATTCAATGGCCCAGAACCGACCACATCATCATCGCCATCGGCCTAACGACCGCAACCGTAACCGAGACCGAGACAAGGAACGCACGATTGCTGTTTCCGAAAATCCAGAGGCCTCATCCCCCACGCAAAAACCGACGTTATTGCCTTCCTCGACTGCACCTGCGGTTCTGCAAAGTACAGCAAGCCTCGAACAACTGCGGATCAATCTGCAATTGGCCGTTCTGGAAATGGAAAAACTGCGTGCAGAAAACGTCACATTGTCTGAACGAATCCGAACTTTGGGAAATGAAATACCCCAAAGCCGTCTCTCGCTACCAGCTCTTTTGGAAGAAGAATCTTCTTTCGTAAAAGATAGAATCGAACTTTTTGTAGGGGCATTGGATGCTTATGTGGCCTCCGAGTCCGAAATCCCACCTCCTCCTGACGTGAATGGCTCATGAATCAGCGCGAACGGAAGGTTGTGTTTAAAGTCCTCGGACGGGATATCGCTCTTCGTGTACAACACGATCACGAACGGATCATGCACGAAATTGTCGGAATGGTCAATGACCGTTTAGCCCAAGTACGTGCAAATTTGCCAACCGAAACCGATCTGACAACGATGACCCTCGCCTGTATTGCATTGGCCGAGGAACTGTACCATGTACAACTTGCACTGAGCCAAACGGATTTGAAGCCCCAAACCTTGCCCGCACAAGAGCCTATCGCATCCATACCAATGGAGGCCGTCAAAACGCCGCCAACACGTCGCTCTAAACGTCGTACAGAATAATTAGGTGTAAGCCCGTTCATGAATAAACCCTTCGTATGCAAAATCCAACCACACTTCGCAAGCAGTGGATGAACTGGAGCGTATTTTGACACGGTTCTATGTTAATTCCCCCATTCGTCATGCAAACTGTTGACCTTCAAATGGCCCTCGATCATGGCCTTACCGAAGCCGAATATGGCTGGATTTTGGAAAAATTGGGCCGTATTCCCACCATTGTGGAACTGGGCATTTATTCCGTCATGTGGAGCGAGCATTGTTCGTATAAAAACTCCATTAAAGTGCTGAAAACCCTTCCCCGCAACGGAGAAGCCTTGCTGGTGGGTGCGGGTGAGGAAAATGCTGGATTGGTAGATGTGGGCGATGGGCTTGCGGTGGCTTTCAAAATTGAGTCGCATAACCACCCTTCTGCGGTGGAGCCGTATCAAGGGGCTGCAACAGGGGTAGGCGGGATTCAACGCGATATTTTTACAATGGGCGCACGCCCTCTTGCGTCGCTTAATTCACTTCGCTTTGGAGACCCCCGTAAGGCCAAAGTTCGTTGGTTACTAAATGGTGTGGTGCGCGGTATTGCGGGCTATGGCAATGCCTTTGGTGTACCTACGGTTGCAGGTGAAATATATTTTGATCCAGCCTACGAAGGCAACCCTTTGGTCAATGCGATGAGTGTAGGCGTGGTAAAAGTAGGAGAAACGGCCTCTGCAATTGCCAAAGGAGAAGGAAATCCAGTCTATATTGTCGGGGCATCTACCGGAAGAGATGGCATACATGGTGCAACCTTTGCCTCAGAAGAAATCAGTGAAGCCAGCGAAGCCAAACGGCCCAGTGTGCAAGTAGGCGATCCGTTCACCGAGAAGTTATTGCTTGAAGCCACCTTAGAGGCCATCAAAAGTGGTGCATTGGTGGGAATTCAAGACATGGGGGCAGCTGGAATCACGTGTTCAAGTTGCGAAATGAGCGCCAAAGGGGCATCCGGTATGACTTTGCATTTAGAAAAAGTTCCTGTTCGAGAGTCAGGTATGACCCCTTACGAAATTATGCTTTCGGAAAGCCAAGAACGTATGCTCCTGGTCGTACAACAAGGAAGAGAGGCCGAGGTGGAAGCCCTCTTCCAAAAGTGGGACCTCCATGTGGCCCATATCGGACAAGTCACCGACGATCCGCGTGTGAAAATCTATTGGCAGGGAGAATTGGTGGCCGATGTCCCGCCAGACCATCTTTCGCTCGGCGGAGGAGCGCCACAATACGACCGCGAAACCCAAAAACCAGCTTATTTGGCGCAAACCTTGGCTTTTAACAGCCAAGACCTCCCAGATATTCAATCGGATGAAAGTGAATCACTGTTACTGAACATGCTCTCCGCGCCCAATATCGCCTCCAAGCGATGGGTTTGGCAACAATATGACCACCAAGTACGGACCAATACGGTTGTTGGCCCGGGGCCAAGCGATGCCGCAGTGGTTCGCATAAAAGGAACAAAAAAAGCCTTGGTTCTCAAAACCGATTGTAATGGCCGTTATGTATATCTCAATCCCCGAAAAGGTGGCCAAATGGCTGTCGCTGAAGCCGCCCGAAATGTGGTGTGTACTGGTGGAAAACCGCTTGCCATTACAAATTGTCTGAATTATGGCAATCCCTATAAGCCAGAAGTCTATTGGGTTTTTAAGGAGTCCGTCGGTGGAATGGGCGATGCTTGCCGGGCTTTAAATACTCCCGTTACAGGGGGGAATGTCTCCTTTTATAACGAAAATCCGGATAGTGCCGTTTTTCCAACCCCCACAATAGGGATGCTGGGGCTGATTGAAGACGTACATACCCAAACCACAACCCCAACCCTCAAACATGCTGGAGACGTGCTAATGTTGGTGTCGCCTGCACATTGGATACACCGCGATAATATTGATGGTTCGGAGTATTTGGCTTGGGTGCACCAAAAAACCCTGGGGGATGCACCTCATTTTGAGCTAAAAGAGGAAAAAGCAGTCCAAGATGCGGTGTTACAAATGATTCATAAGGGATTGGTGCATAGCGCACATGATGTCTCGGATGGCGGATTGGCCGTATGTGTGGCAGAGATGGTCATTTTTTCTGAGCATTATGGCGCCGATATTCAGCTCGAAAACACCGATCATATCCGTCTGGACGCCTTGCTTTTTGGTGAAGCACAAAGCCGCGTGGTGGTTGCTGTTCCTGCCAAATATGTGCAAGAGATTCGAAAAACCGCAAAAACCAGCGGTGCACAGGCCACCCGAATCGGGACTGTAACCGGGAATTCGTTCCGTCTATTGGTGAATGGTGCGGAAATGTTCGATCTTTATTCCGATGAACTACGACATGCATATGAGAATGCGTTGCCTCATTTGATGGAAGCGACGGCTGTTTAAAGAAAAAAGATCTTTGAACAGGCTATAAAATAAAAGAATACGTAAAGAATGTGGACGTTTGTGGGATTGTATAAATAAAGTCCTTAGCTTATGAAGCTATTTAAGGAAATAAGATATACTGTTTTATAGAACGCACGAGTTGAAAGCTCGTCTCAACTGTTTACAAAAGTCATGGACGCCAATAGCTTCAAGACGTTCTCGGAAAAAACGGAAAATGTACAGCGCAAGTGGTACGTTGTAGATGCCGAGAATCAGGTTGTGGGCCGTGTTGCTTCAAAAATTGCCGCCATCCTGCGCGGAAAGCACAAGCCCTCCTACACGCCCCACGTAGATACCGGCGATTTCGTAATCGTCATCAACGCAGACAAAGTTCGTTTTACGGGCAAGAAAGAAAACGTAAAACAATACCTGCGTTATACTGGTTATCCCGGTGGGTTGCGGCATCGCACGCCCGCCGAAGCACGAGTCAAGAAGCCACAGCAAATTTTGGAACATGCCGTTAAAGGAATGTTACCCAAGAATAGCCTCGGCCGTAAAATGTTCGGTAAGCTCAAAGTGGTCATCGGGCCGGAGCACGAACATCAAGCGCAACAACCCGAAGTAATCACGTTGTAATACATAGATAATCAAACGTATGGCAAGCCCTGTGCAATATATTGCTGTTGGTCGTCGCAAAACCTCGGTCGCTCGTGTGTACCTCCGTCCGGGAACAGGTAACATGACGATCAATAAACGCGATCTCCAAAACTATTTCCCTGTTCGCATCAACCAAATGGTGGTGCAAATGCCGCTCAAAGTAGCCGCCTTAGAAGGCCAATTTGATGTGGTGGTCAATACCAAAGGCGGTGGCACCAAAGGCCAATCCGAAGCCATTCGTCTGGGTATTTCCCGTGCATTGGTGAAGTTTAACGAAGACTTAAAGAAACCATTGCGTGATGCGGGATTTCTAACCCGCGACCCGCGTGCGGTTGAGCGGAAGAAGTATGGTAAGCCCAAAGCCCGTAAAAGATTCCAGTTCTCCAAGCGCTAATATCGGCTTGGTTGTAAATATAGAGGCACGGCGGTATGGGTTTCCCTTACCGCTGTTGTCGTGCTTTAACGTAAATAAACCACATACTTCTGGTTGCCTCCGATGGGTGTTCGGTCATTTAAACTGAATTTCGGAGATACTCGCCAGCGGTAGCGGAATAACCCAAAACAATACTAAATATCATGCGCGTATCGGTAGAAGACCTGCTTAAAGCAGGATCACACTTTGGTCACCTGACCAGCCGCCGCAACCCGAAGATGCAACCTTATATCTTCATGGAGCGGAATGGTGTACACATCATTGATCTGACAAAAACCCAGCAAATGCTCGAAGATGCGGCTGGTGCTGCCGGAAATATTGCTAAACAAGGCCGCAATATCCTGTTCATTGGGACTAAAAAACAAGCCCAGGAAATCATGAAGCAGGAAGCGGAGCGTTGTGGCATGCCCTATGTTTCTGACCGTTGGTTGGGAGGGATGTTAACGAACTTTCAAACCATTCGTAATTCCATCAAGCGGATGGACGGCCTGATCAAAATGGAACAGGACGGCACAATGGATAAGTTCAAGAAAAAAGAGCGCCTTATGAAATCCCGTGAGCGCGAAAAATTAGAACGCACCCTAATGGGGATTTCCAAAATGGGCAAGTTGCCAGGAGCTATTTTTATTGTGGACACCAAACGCGAACACATTGCTGTTCAAGAAGCACAACGCTTGGGCATTCCAATTTTTGCCATCTGTGATACGAACTGCGATCCCGACCCGGTTAACTTCCCCATTCCGGCGAATGATGACGCCATTAAGTCTATTCACTTGATTACGGCAGCCATTGCAGACGCAATTCTAGAAGGCAAAAAAGCGCGTGAGTTTGATCAGGCCACCAAATCCGCCGAGAAGGAAAAACGCGAATCTGCACAAGCTGAAAAAGAGGCCCGTCAAGGTGGTGGTACGCGTCGTCGGAGAACGAGCGAACGGAAAGAAGAAGTTCCTGCATCCGAGGCACCTGCCGCTTCTCCCGAGGCCGAAGGCTAACCCTCTCCATAAAGTTTCTTTGTCGGAAAGCGGCGCAATCGGACTTTTTAAGCTTTCTGGTTGCGCCTTTTCCATGCCTACCCCTTGTGGGTACTTTATCAGGTCAATAACAACATTAAAATATTATAGAGGTTGATTATGAACATCTCTGCAAAAGAAGTGAACAAATTGCGTCAGGCCACTGGCGCGGGTATGATGGACTGTAAAAAGGCCCTTGTAGAGGCCGAAGGCAACTTTGATGAAGCCATTGCCATCCTCCGTAAAAAAGGCCAGAAGGTTTCCGAAAAACGGGCAGACCGTGAGGCCAAAGAAGGGGTCATTGCTACGGCAATCACGGGCGATAAAAAAATGGCGGTCATTACAGAGGTAAACTGCGAAACCGACTTTGTGGCACGAAATGAAGAATTTCAGGCCTTTGCACAAGCGGTAGCGGATTTGGTGCTTGCCACCCAGCCCGATAATATGGAGACCCTTTTGACTACTCCTATGGGAGACATCACGCTGGCCGAGAAACTGAATGAAATGACCGGAAAAATCGGTGAAAAGATTGATGTCCGCCGCTTCGAGAAAGCCGTTGCTACAGGATCGGTGGTGAGTTATATTCATCCAGGCGCACGTTTGGGCGTTTTGGTGGAGCTAACGGCAGAAAATGAAGAGGTAGGCCGCGACGTTGCGATGCAGGTTGCAGCCTTAGACCCAATTACCCTAAATGCGGATCAGGTTTCGGAAGAAATCAAACAGCGTGAAATGACCATTGCCCGTGATCGTGCAATCAATGAAGGCAAGCCAGAAAATATTGTAGATCGGATCGCACAAGGTGCTTTAAATTCCTTCTTTAAAGAGCGGGTTCTATTAGACCAACCGTTTGTAAAAGATCCAAAGCAAACGGTTGCACAGGTGCTGAAGAAAGCAAATGTGGACGTGGTTAAATTTGTTCGCTTTGTTTTGGGCGGCTAAAACAGATAAGGGTTCATGAAGTCCAAGTCATGGACCCTTTTTAAAATTTTCAATCTGAGGTTGGTTATGGAAACGTCAGCACCCCAATACAAACGAGTATTGCTAAAACTAAGCGGTGAAGCCTTGATGGGCGAACGGGCGTTTGGTATTGATAAAAACATTCTGCGGGCGTATGCCATTGATATTCAGGAAGCGGTTGGTGCGGGCATCGAATTGGCGATCGTCATCGGAGGCGGGAATATCTTTAGAGGGGTATCGGATTTGGGTTCGGAGATGACCCGTGCACACGCAGACTACATGGGTATGTTGGCCACAATGATCAATGCCATGGCGCTTCAGGCGGCATTAGAGGAAATTGGGGTTTACACCCGCTTGCAATCTGCCATTAATATGGAAGAAATTGCGGAGCCTTTTATCCGCCGCCGTGCTGTCCGTCATTTAGAAAAAGGGCGCGTGGTCATTTTTGGAGCTGGGACCGGAAATCCTTATTTCACGACCGATACCGCAGCCTCTCTACGTGCTGCCGAGATTGGTGCAGAAGTGGTGCTCAAAGGAACTCGTGTGGACGGGGTCTATACCGCAGACCCACTGAAAGACCCAACAGCAACACGATTTGAGCGGATTTATGGCATGGATGTGATTGAGCGCAACCTGAAAGTGATGGACCTAACAGCCATTACCTTGCTGAAAGACTCCAAAATTCCCATCATTGTATTCGATATGAACCAAAAGGGCAATCTGACACGGGTCTTAAAGGATAGTAGCATCGGAACCACCGTATATTGGTGATCATTCCAGCCTTGAAGAATCCTGTGTTGTATTGTTGCCTGTATAAACTGTTATTGATATGCTTTCTGAAGACTTAGATATGATCGTAAGTGTGGCCCATGATGATATGGGGACCGCGATTAAACACCTGACCGGAGAGTTTAATACCATCCGTGCAGGTCGAGCCAATCCGGTAATGCTCGAATCTGTTCGGGTGGAAGTTTATGGCTCTCTGATGCCGCTGAACCAGTTGGCGAATGTAAATGCCCCAGCTCCTGATTTATTATTGGTACAGCCTTGGGACAAAAGTTCGCTCCAACCTATCGAAAAAGCCATTCGGAATGGCCATTTGGGGCTTAATCCCTCGAATGACGGCGTTGTCATCCGCATTCCAATCCCACCGCTTTCTGAAGAACGCCGACGCGACATGGTGAAGTTGGCCAAACACAAAGCAGAAGAAGCACGGGTGGCAATTCGCAATTTGCGCCGTGATGCCAATCAAGAGGTCAAAAAAACAGTCGCAGAACTTAAACTTTCGGAAGACATGAAGTTTGAGGCTGAAGACCAAATCCAGCGTCAGACAGACCTAAGTATCAAGAAAATTGATGAGATGTTGCATCACAAAGAAGCGGAAATTATGAAGGTCTGATTTTTTAATTGCGACCAAGAATTCCATTTTGTATTTTAGTTGTCCTTCGTGCATTTTGCGTGCAAGTAGGCGAACAAGGAGAGGTGTCCGAGTGGTTGAAGGAGCTCGCCTGGAAAGCGGGTGTACGTGCAAAAACGCGTACCGAGGGTTCGAATCCCTCTCTCTCCGCACAAGCCGGAACATCATGTCCGGCTTTTTTTATGGGGTAAATGTAAGGATTTCACCATTCCACGACCAATATGATTATAAGCATGACAGGCTTTGGCCGAGGGGTAGCCGAAGAAAAGCACATTCGGATTTCGGTTGAAATCAGTTCGGTTAACAGCCGATATTGTGAGGTTTACAGCAGAATTCCCCGTTCTATTTCGGTATATGAACCTGCTTTTCAGAATTTGATCAAGAAAGTACTTGATCGTGGCAAGATCAATGCGAGCCTTCAGTTAGAAGATATTTCCGGAGACTTATCGGTTCCGCCATTAGATCCGGGTGCTGTCCGGGCGTATATGTCGCGCTTTGCCGAACTAAAAGACATTACAGGCATTATTGAGGAAGTCCGGTTGGAACACCTAGTTCGTTTGCCCGAGATTTTTGCGGCGAAAGAAACATCGGAAGAAGATGCCCAACGTACTTGGCGGTGCATTGAGCGGGCAACCCAGTCTGCCCTTCAGTCACTAACAGCCATGCGCAAAACGGAAGGTCAGGCCCTGCGCGAAGATTTTCAATTCAGGAGGTCACAAATTGCTTTGCTGTTAGACGAGGTAGAAGTACGCGCACCAGCACGCGCCATTGAGGCCCGTCAGCGCATTCATGACCGCATTAACCAAATTCTGGCGGATGAAAGAATTGATCGCGAACGGTTAGAGTTAGAAGTGGCAATCATGGTGGATAAAATGGACATTACGGAAGAAATGGTGCGGTTAAGATCTCATTTTGCGGTGTTTGATGCTGCATTGGATGCCCACGAACCCTCTGGCAGAAAGCTTAATTTTTTGGTTCAGGAACTCAATCGCGAGATTAATACGATCGGCTCAAAAGCAAATGACGCCCCTATTACACAGGCCGTAATTAAGATGAAGGAAGAACTGGAGAAGATTAGAGAACAAGTGCAAAATATTGTATAATGTGCTTGCTTTTGATGCGTTAAAGCAAGTGGATACAACTGACGCATCAAATTAAACCCAAATTATCCTGCACTGTCAAAAGGAATTGCACCAGCACAAAATCACCTTCGAAGCATCTATGGCAGGTCAAGGTGCATTGGGGACAAGCCAGAACGGGCCGTAGCGGTATGGACGACATCTATTTTTTTAGATAATGTGTCCGCAGGTATTCAAACTCCTCGATAAAGCCATCTGCGAACATTTTCGGATCCGAAAGAACGGCAGTATCCCCCATAATACCCACACGTACCGCCCCCGACATGCTGAGAATGGAGATTCCCATCCCAATTCGGGCACGGGTAGGCACCCAGAACATCATACTCCGCACCCGTTTTCCTGCCAAATGTAGGTCTTCTTGCGGTCCAGGCACGTTGGTTGTAACGGCAGTGGTTTTGTTGGCAAACAAGTTTAGCACAAAGCGCGCAACATTGGTCGGGAACATATTGGATACGATCGCTGCCGCTTTGAGCATAATAAAAGGCTGTAAAGACCGTTTAAACCGATCCAATCCTTGTTTTACTTTTTTTGCCCGCATGATTGGATCCGCCGGGTGCAAGGGTAGTTCGAGAAATGCAATAGAGAATTGATTTTCCATCCGGATTCGCTCGCCAGTTGTGCGGAGGTTAACAGGCATAGATGTCCGGACTTTTGTTGGAACGTTTTGGCCATTTTGCTGCAAATAGCGACGAAAGGCACCAGTGACACAAGCCATTAATACATCATTCACCGTTGCCCCCATCGCATTTTTAAGCGCTTTTACGTCTTTCATGGGGAGTGGGGCTGTCCAGCCAAAACGTTTTTCCCCATTCATTTTAGGGCCATGCAAAATAGTGCGGTCCGGAATCCAGCACAAACGGCGCAATAGGACGGGAATTGCGGTGAGCGGAACCAAACCAAAACGAACCCAAGCGGGGATGAGTGGTTTTGAGACTTTTTCTAAATCGGATGTATTTCCAGAAACCTCGTCAATCAAAGAGAATAAAATAGGGATCAACGCTACCCCGTCGCCCATGCAATGATGAATACGAACAACTAAGGCCGATCCATCGCCAATTTCCTCAAAGAAATGCAGTTGCCATAATGAGCGTTCTCTGGGCAGCAACTTAGATGCCTCGCGTCCCAGATAAAGCGCAAGATCTTCTTCGTTTCGTATTTCCGGATCTTGCACGGCAAAAATGTGATTATTGATTTCGAAATGAGGGTCTTCTTGCCAGTAAAATTTACCTTGCTGATATACCACCCTTTTCTTAAACCGATGGTATTGCATTTGTCCAGTAGCCTCGTCGGTTACTTGCATCACATTTTTATCCCAGACCTCTAGAAAATCGGCAAGGCGTAACCGATCGAACAACAATACAGCATTAATGATCATGGGATTATCTGGTGTATCTTGTAGCCACACACCATCTTCGCCACGCATATGCGTCAATTCTGGGTTTTTCATCGAGGCTTTGGGTTTTCTGTTAAAAATAATATTTGGAAGTTAACGAAAAACGATGGAAAACAAAAAGAGCCTTTTCCGGGGAAAAGGCTCTTTGATAGGAAAATCCATCCATTAGTCGTCAAGGTCCCACAAATCATCGTCTTCGGCATCTAAATTGGCTTCAGCAAGTTCTTCCGGTGTGACGGGTGCTATTTCGCTGTCTTTGTTGAGCAAGGTTTTAATTTTATCTTTGATTTCGCTCCGGTACTGGTCATTTTTGAGCAACCATTCTTTTGTGGCATCCCGTCCTTGCCCGATACGAATCTCACCATAAGAGAACCATGATCCGCTCTTGCTGATAATTTTATGTTCCAGTGCAATATCAATCAGTTCGCTTAATGCCGAAATGCCTTCGCCATAGATGATGTCAAATTCCACTTCTTTGAAAGGCGGTGCCACTTTGTTTTTGACCACTTTCACCTTTGTACGGTTTCCCACGACATCAGAGCCTTCTTTAATTGCTGCAATACGGCGAATGTCGAGCCTAACCGAGGCGTAAAACTTAAGTGCACGCCCCCCAGTGGTGGTCTCAGGACTACCAAACATGACCCCAATCTTATCCCGCAATTGGTTGATGAAAATTACGACGGTGCGTGTGCGGCTGATCATCCCAGTTAACTTGCGTAGAGCCTGACTCATAAGGCGGGCATGAACCCCCATAAAACTGTCACCCATTTCACCTTCTATCTCTGCACGCGGCACAAGCGCAGCCACCGAATCTATCACCACAACATCCATCGCACCAGAACGCACCAGCGTGTCACAGATTTCGAGGGCTTGTTCACCATTATCCGGCTGGGAAATTAAAAGGTCATCTATATTGACCCCTAATTTTTTGGCATAAGTAGGATCAAAAGCGTGTTCGGCATCAATGATGGCACAGATCCCGCCAGCTTTTTGGGCTTCTGCTACCACATGGGTGGCCAAGGTTGTTTTCCCCGAAGACTCCGGCCCATATATCTCAATGATCCGTCCCCGTGGCACGCCGCCAATTCCCAGTGCAAAGTCTAAGGCCAAAGAGCCTGTAGAAATGGCTTCAATTTTGGTGGCAGGACTGTCACCAAGCCGCATGATGGTTCCTTTTCCATGATCTTTTTCGATTTTCTGAAGGGCCATTAGCAAGGATTTGCGTTTTGCGTCTTCGGTAGATGCGCCAGATTCGGCACGGGAGATTGAGTTCTTTGCCATGAGCGTATGGTTTATATTGTGGTTGCTGTTTTACGGATAGAAAGTTACCCATGAAGGGGTGACAACAGTGTGTCACATGCGGACGCACACATTTATTACATGTGAAAACAATATAAGCACCCACTTTCATACATGCAAATGAGGCCCGTGAAAAAGTGCCTTAGTCAGGCTTCTTTGTTCGCCTCTGACCTTCTTGGGTGGCGGCAAAACTGCGGGTCATGGTTTTAATATTGCCGACATGCCGAAATCGGAGAGCGGACCAGTCTTCGTCAATGGCAATTTGTGTCACGGGTTCGAAGTCTTGGCCTCCTAAACAGGCCCCAACCACTTCGCGGGAGAGGTCAGATTTGTACGCTCGTGAAGTTTTCTTGGGATAGGCCAGCCAAAGATGTCCATCACCTTCTAAAAGGGTGGTGATGCCCGTAGTCAATTCGTTCAGGGCTTGTTGATCTTTTGCAAAAGCAAGGATAAAGGTGTATTTTTTATTAGGTATTACTTCTGGTGGCGTTTCAAATGCTTGTGCCACCGCTGCAAAAGACTCCGGTGCCCCCAGTAGTAGTACCAACGATTGGCCTTTATAGCCTAATTTTTTGAGTATGGGATTCATAAAATTGCGTTTTTATTTTTTCGAGGCGTAATGCCAGATGATACGATGTCAAACGTATAAGTCCTACATCTATAGGCATTCATCGTTATCTTAGTTAGCATTGGCTCTAACGGTTTGTCGCTTACCACTGTGGGGGTTTCGTTTCGCTGATTTTCAATTCGGAGCACTAAGCTGTCAACCTGCACTTGAATACCTGCTGGCAGACAGGGAACCGCAAAACTCCAAGTTTGCACCGTCGCTGGAAACGCCAAAACGATACGACGCTCAGGCTCTTGGATTGGTAAGGCAAATTTGTAATTGATGTATTGCCCCAAGGGCTACATGAAAATCGGAATAGTGCGAAGGGTTTCCAAATGTTTTAATTTCTACTGCAATTTTTCCGCTTCCTTTTTCTGTCGCCAAAATTTTTTCTGCGCCTAAATCTCCTTGCCAATCGTCTTTGTTGTCCACGTGCAAAATGTATGGATTGTGTATGATAATCCATTTTTCTTTAATCAGTGCAACTTTTACCGCTTCGTGGTATTTGTCTTTTGCAGCCATGTTTGTATAGAGATAAAGCCCTAAAGATTTTTAATTTGTCTCAAATCTAGGCTTTTATATGGCAAGCATGTTGCAAAGGAGTGGTGTAATGTATGCAATGTAGCATAAGAAATTACACCTGACTCATGGCTTTCTTCTTTTCCTTATTAAATAACCAGTACTGCAGCGTATAAGGTACGAGATGTTGCTGCAATAAAGCAAGGGCTTTTGCAGGTAATGGCAGAACGATTAAAAGGAGGCTTTTTTTAAGTTGGCAGGCGAATAGGTGAATAGGAGCTTAGTGGAAGGTGATAGAGACCTCTTCTGAATGCAAGTTTGGGTTGGTAGCGGCGGTAATCACGTAGGCATAGCGTTTCCCTTTTTGAACCGTTGCATCCAGCCATAAGCCATCCGAAATGGTATTGGCGACTTTTTCCAGCAGGCCATTTCCAGTACGGCGATAGACGGTATGTGGTTCTGGATTTGTCCATGTGAGCAAGATGCCTTTGGAAGTTCCACTCGCTTGTAGAGACGCGGCAGGAGTGGAGGTGGCGACGACAGTTCGGCTTTGGGTTGGTGGACTTTCTTGTGGGCCTAAAACGGCGGTAATTGCATATGATCTGGTTTCGGTAGCCGGATTCTCATCCAACCAGTGCAATGGTTCTCCCGATGTAACGGTTCCAATTTGTTCCCACTGACCATCTGTGGTGCTACGGAAGATGCGGTATCGGTCTGGGAATTGGTTATAGGGGGCTTGCCAGTTTAGTTGAATACCTCCCAGAACGGGCGTTATCTCGATGTTTTCTGGTGGGTTTGGTGCAAGGTTGGGTGTGTAAAAGGTGGGTTCACTGATTTGCCCTGACTTTCCAGAGGCATTGATGGCTTGAACGGAAAACCCAGCCACTTCTCCTTTTCGGAGTAAGTGTGCGGGCAATACAAACATGGATTCGGTGGCAGGAATACGGGCAGACAGTTGGATGGGGTCGGCTCCGACGGCGGCAAAGTAGAATACTTCGTATCCGATTGCGCCGTAAACGGCTTCCCATGAAAGCAAAGTTTTTTCGTCTTGTACCTTTATGGCCACGTTTTCGGGTGCGGGCAAGATTTCGGTGTTTTCCCAAATGGCTGGAATTTGGGCAGACGTATCCGCCACTGCGCCTGTTTCATCATATAACAAGATGCGGTAGAGGTATGCGTCTTCGCCTTGTACATTAGGATCAGAGAAGGCGGTCATTTCTGGTGCAAGGGGCTGCGTCGTGAGTAACCGAAGGTCTTTTGGATTGCTTAAGGAGGCCCGTAGGATTCCAAAGCCCCTTGCGGCATTTTCGGGACGGTTTTTCCAGCGCAATTGTATGGTATTGCCCACTGAAATGGTGTGGATGCTGTCTGGAAGCGGGTAGTGGCGGGTGGGGTGTAGGCGAATACTTGGCGAAACGGTTAACTCGCTTTCATTTCCAGCCAGATCTACTGCCCGCACGCCATAATAGACTGTCTCATCGAGTGCAAGGGTGGAGTCGGCAAAAATACCCATTGGCTCTGGATCGTCGCTTCGCGGCAGGATGATGACCGGATTGGGGTGTACCCGAATCCAGCTTCGGTCTGGGGATGTGCTACGATAAACATGATAAAAGGGCGCTTTGGCGGTTTTGTTGGGAGACCACTGTACAATGGGTAGTAAACCTTGTTGTACGATATGGATGCTTGTTGGCTTTGCGGGCGGCTCTGGCAACCCTGCTGCCACTTGAAACCGTGCAATAGGGGCAGATTCGGTTCCATCGGTTTTAACCTGAACTACGCGATAGGTATAAGTTTGTTGTGGTTTTGCGGTGCGGTCTGTATAGCGTACTCCCGCGACTTCGGCAAAAAATGGGTCGTACAAAAATAATAATTTGGTACGTGGGTCTTCGGTTTGGATACGGCGCAACAAGGCTTCGGCATCTTTTGCACGTGCCGCTTTGATCCATTTTATTACGCGATCTCCTGCTTTCTGCGTCAATTCGGCTTCGTTGGCAGGCATGGACAACGGTTGATCGGTCAGGCGAATAGGGTCACTTCCCGGAGATTCGCGATAGATATGGTATCCGACAAAGCCACCAATAGGATTGGTTTGGTTGAGTACGGCTCCTTCCCATGCCAAGACTACACCGCCGGGACCGCGCAGGGCAAAACCGCCCTCTTGTGCTACTGCATGGTTTTCTATTAAGTGAAGGCAGAGGCAGAATAGCAAGAAAAAAAACTTTTTCATAGGTCTATGCTTTTTTATACTTTATACAAAAAATGAGGGTGATTATGGGGTAGGGTGTATTACCAATCCACATCCACATCAAACTTGCCATTTCGGTAGCTTAACTCGGCGCTTACGCCCAAGCACCCTGCACACCAACGAGAACAAGAAGAATTGCTATCGCAGGGCCAAACGGTTCCTTTTAGATTTGAGTTTGCACGTCCTTGGATATCCCAACGCCCATTGTAACTGACCTCTCCTTTCACATCGAAAGAAGCACCGAGCGAAGCCACGTAAACATCGAACGTACCATAGACCCGTGCATAAGCCCCACCGGCGGCGCGTCGTTGCCGCCAGTCGTACAAAAAGTAAACGGCCTGATTGGCACCACCTTCGATAATATCTAAGTCTAAACTTCCTCCACTATAGCCAGAGACATAAATCCCATTCAGTACCTCATTTGTAGTGGGATGGTGGTTGAAATAATCTCGGAAACGTTGATCTACATCGCCAAAGGGACGATAATTGGCTCCGGCAAACATCCGCCCTCTGGCCTCGATAACCCTAAACAAGTCCACATCCAATCGTGCGCCTACAAACCAGTATTGCAGGTCGTTGCCACCAGGTTGCCATCCTGCCCGAATATCTACGGCTCCCTCAGCATTGGCGACGGAGCGAATCGGTTCACCAAAAGGATTTCCGATGGTGGTATTGCCTTCAAAACGTCCTCGTGGTACATCCAACAACAAGTGGGCTGTTCCTAAGGTGAGTTGTCCGGAAGCGGCGGTCATACGTCCGTCTATTTCGATACGCGGCCCCCCATTTGATAGGCGCACGTCTAAGTCACCCACTAAAGCCAGCGCGTCTTGGGTACGGGGGAAGCCCAATTGTACATTTTGCAGATAAAAGCGCCAATTGTCGTTTTGGCGGCTCATCCCACCCGTAAATCCTGCCAGTTCTATGGGGCCGAGTGGAATAGGAGTTTGGTTCCGCACCTCGAAGGCATAGTTACGGCCATCCCGATACCGAAAAGAGCCACCTACTTCCATTGTTCCAGCAATCGCCATATCTAAACTACCAGAGAAGGTCTGATTTTGGTATCCAAACCGTAGGTTGTCTAAACTTACAGGCCCCAGACTAAATCGTGGCACAGCGATCTCGTTTACCCCAAAACTGAGGTTGCCGTTTCGGTGGCTGAAATACATTTGGGCAGCAGGTGCAGGCATTCCGGGAATCGGGAAATCTAAGCTGGCTCCTAAATCCAAGCGGATATTCGGCCCATTGACTTGTAGGTTCATATTAGCGAGCAAGACCTGAATGCCCGCTAGATCAAAACGAGTGTTGGCAGGAAGTAGTGCGGAAACCGCGCCGCTTTGTGCAATTTCGAGAGATTGTAGAGTCAGGCTGCGGCCTATTGGGTCCGGTAGAGGGATATTCCCCCCAAAGCGTAGGGCAATGTCTTGTCCCAAGGTTACGAAGCTGGCGGATGTGATATTCATAGGAAAGCCCGGAATGGCCAGCCGATTGTTCGGAACCTCGATGTCTGCACGCACAATTTGTCCTTGTGTGGAAATGCGCAGGTTTCGGAAGTTGATGGAGAGGCGGCCCCCATTTGCGGCCAGGCCGTTGATGCCAATGGTGCCACTGGCGGCGCTCAATCCTCCGGCATCAAAACGAATGGTGCGTAGTTGGAAGTGGAAGGCCGAAATGTCGAAGGTAAATTCAGGGATGGTTGGCCCAGTAACCCGGCCTTCGGGCGAGATACAAAGCCCCGTAAACCGAATGGGTTGTATGCCTGCCACGGGTATTTCACCATTTAAACAGATACCATTTCTATTGAGGGTAAGGCGTTGTATTTGAAGGCTATATCCCCATAACTGGATCTCCCAGTCTAAGTTAGGTAGCACAATATCTGCATTAAATGCCGAGAGGCCATCTGCTGTAAGACACGGGCCATTGTTGCAAGAAACTGGAAGCGGAATGAGGATGGGCGTGGCCGATGCCCCCGGAATCAATGAGAGCAGGCGGTCTGTTTGTAGCAGGATTTCCCCTCGGATAGCGCCTGTACCGTTGGCTTGTGCGATCAATTCTAGCGGTTGGCCATTAGGCCCACGTAAGGTTGCTTCGATACCAAACAGGCGTAGCGACAAGTTCCCTATCGAAAGCCGGGCGCTGCCACCAATAGGACGGTTATTGGCATCTATTTCAAGCTCGTCGAAGGGTAACTGTATTTGTGGGGCTAACGTGAGAAGTGGGGTATTGGGAACGGCTGTAAACGCACCCGAAACAAAGCGACGGCCATTTTCTTCCCGCAGGTTTTCCACGAAGATTTGGAAACCCAACAAGCGGTCGAAGGGGGCTGGTTGTAGGGTAAAATCGGCAAATACGGTTTCTCCGGAAGCAAAAGTAACCGTTTGGGAACCTGCTTGAAATCCTGTTTTGGTGGCCAATATCAGCGGTGTGGAGGCCGGAATATTTACGCCTGCAACGGTTCCGCCATTGAATCCCGCGATACCCCGCAAGAGGTATTCACCTAAATCATTGGTGGTGGTCGTGAGATCGGGGCGGCCTTCCATGCTCACCCGTACACCCGAAAGTGGCCTTCCAAGGTTGCTTCGGACAACGCCGCGCACAACCATGCCTTCGTTTAAGAAAATAGAAGCCCTTGCTTCGTTCGAGAGCAGGAACGCAAAGTTGAGGGTTTGGGTCTTGGGCGTAAACGGGCCGTTTGGGGTAGAAACACGGAAGGTTGTGGATCCCGCCCGTATGTCTTCAAATAGGACGACCCCATTCCCGTCGGTTCTCTGACTCTGGTTTGTAGCGGGAATTTCTACGACTGCATTTGGAATGACCACATTTTGTGGCCCATAAATGGTTAAGCGAACATTGCCCCGCACTTCCTCCAGACTGAAGTTGAGGGTGGTGGTTCGGTTCACGGAAATCGTCGTTGGTTGCGAGGTGGCCGTTCGTAGTCCTGTAGAAGAAGCGGTCATGCGATACTCGCCGAGCGGTACAAGGTCTATCCGGTAACTGCCATCTGCGGCGGTACGGGTATTTCGCCCCAAACCATTGATTGTCACAAGGGCATCATAGCGCCCAACGCCGTTGGTATCTCGCACAAAACCAGAAAGGCTCCCTGTTTCGCGGTTGATCATCAAATCCACCTGACGTTGCGAAGCAGCATCTACCTGAATACCGGCAACGCGAATGGAACCAATACCTGTTTTTTGGGCTGTGATCGTATAATTTCCTGCTGAAATCCCTTGAAAAACATATAAACCGTCTGCATTCGTGTTTTGTGAATACGTCAAGTCGCCAGATTGTATCTGGACGAAGGCATCCACAACAGGTTCGTTTGTATCATTCCGACGCACAATGCCCGAAATGGTAGTTGGGCAAGCAGTGAGCCGAATCTGCTGTGTTTCTGGTGCATCGGTTGTGGCTTCAATTGTCCGCATCCGGAAGCCATGACCGGGGAGGAAATACACAAAATGGTATTGGGTTTCCCCAAAGTCGCCATCTAACGTCGGGAGGAGGTGCAGATGTTGCTGCGCATTCGCATTGGCATCAGCCACCGAATGATAGGTAAACAGTGCTGGAAGTGGCATCGCCGAAGCGCATGTATTCATGAGCCGCCAAGACTGAAATGCCTGGAATTGGGCAGTGTTCATGGCAAAAATGGTAGCGGCGGCAGGCTCGTTGTCACGGTTACGGGCGCTCAGATAAAAAGGTTTGTCATTCGGCTTGGCCTGAAGGGTTTGAAGGTTGATTTGGTCTGCCCAATTTACCCGTATGCCACCTGCCAAAATGGGATTGTGCGGATGTAAAGCCGACTGATAGCCATTTTTGACAAAGTATAGGTTATACGTACCCGGCAATAGGTTTTGGAAAGTAAAAGTGCCACTTCGTAAGCCACTGCGTTGAAGGGTTTGCCCATTGGTGTCACGCAATTCTGCTACGCCATTGGTCATAGCCAGGCCAGTTTCCATACGTTCCAAGCGCCCGGTAATTTGGCCGCCCACTCCGGGCAGTTCTACCGCAAAATTCAGAATGTCGCGGCCTGTCAGAAAACCCGTATAGGTGCGTTCCAATAGCTTTCCTATCAGGTTGGCGGGCGGGACGATACGCAAACGAAATTCTTTTGGATTGGCCTCGGTTGGTGTCTGCGCGGTTGGGAAGGAGTAGCGGATTTGGAACTTGCCATTCCCAATGGTCTGTGCGGTATAGGGCTGGAGGGGTTCCCATGTTGCTGCTATGCCCAATCCTGCGTTTCGGGTTTGGAAAAAAACCTGCGCATCTTCTACATTGAACCCAGCCTCGTCTTCCACATCGCCCATAAACACAAAATCTTGGCGATCCGGAGAGAGGGTAAAGTCTATATTTTCAATATTCTGCCCTCTCAAAGAACCTTGCCATACTTGGGAGAAATAATAGGCTTTACCATCCACCGACAGTTCAAAGGGCAAGGGACTTCGATCATTAGGAGCCGTTAATTTGGGGAATTCCAATTCAAAGCGGTAGCCGCCATTGGCGTCCGTGCGGGTGTTCAAGGTAACTGCCCGTCGGATTTGTCCGATTATCGTCGTAAACCGTAGGGTCACATCGTAACTACCCAGCGGGTCTCCAGCGAGATTGGTAATGATTCCGGCAATGCGGCGCAATACAAGATTGGAAGGAGGTTGGGTTAACTTATATAAGCCTACCCCAGAGCGGACGATCTGGTTATTAACCATGCCTTCTACACGGAATGCCACAAATACAGGGCCTTCCAGATCGTTTGCCGGAAGGGATAAGACACCATTCGTCGCGCCAGCCAATACCTGTTGCCAAGTTTGTATGCCGGGGGGCGGCTGGTTGTATAGGGTACTAAATTGTCCGAAAAGGGTTTGTGCCGTCGTGTTTTCGTCGGCTCCTTCTGGAATGGGGTAGAGAAGTGCTTTGACCGTCAGGCCACTCCATCCTGTATCGGGCAGTTTGGTGAAGGAAAATGGCAGGGGATCGTTCGTGGTTTTGGGCGTTTGGCCTCCCGCTTCTGCAAGGCGTAGCTGTACCGGAGCCGATGACCGAACCAGTACATATTGTACGGTGCTGTATTGGTTGCCACTGGCGGTCTTTCCCATAAAACGCCAAGCCAAGACATAGGACTGCCCCACATCATCTAAGAGCCATTCGGTACTTTGTATGGCTTGGTTTTGGAGTAATAGTACCTCGCGTGAGGGCGTGAAGCCGGGTGAAACGGAAAGCATCAATCGGTCAAAAACGCCGGGGGTTTGCAGATCCGCCATATCAAATTTTTCGTCGGTTATCACCACTTTTTCCACCCCCAAGGCGTTCCATGCCCCTGCATCTTTTTGGGGAGAAGGTTCTAACTGCGCCTGAGCCAGCAAACGGTCGCCTGCTCGAAAATTTGACTTACTTGGCTTAAGGGCTATAATATATCCTTGTTCTTGCGGATCGGAATACGAAAACGTAAAGGCTTCGCTACGGAATCTTGTGGCAATAGGCTGGCTATCGGCATCCAATGCTGCCACCTCCCAAGCATAAGTGCGGCCATGCTCAAATTTTAGCGCATCGGCAGGATAGGCCAATTGGGTGGCATTTTTGATACTGGTTGCAAAATAGTCTGCATTGGTGCGAAGGGCTTGTTCGTTACTTTGCCCTGGTAGCACCTCTACAATCCGGAGGCGGTAGAACACATCACCCATTGGATACGAAGCGGTCGCCGTCTGCCACGAAAACCGCGGATAGGCTTCCCGTAGGGTTGTCTGATGCTGCGGGCTAAGGAGAATGGGCGGCTCCGGGCTGCTAAATTGGGTGGAGTAGGTGTACTCGGCGAGGAGATCACCCTGACCGTCAGATTTGGTGGAAAGCCAGACATAGAGGCCATGCTGCCCTTCTGGAAGCGCATTGGTTTGGATGAGGGTATTCCGGAGTTTGGGATCATAGTTCGTGCGCCAACTTAAATCGTCTGCCCAGTTTCTTAACGTTCGGACTTCGGAGAAGGGGCCTTTTTGCATGGTATGGGCTGCCGAAAAGGCTGTGGCCAAAACCCGTGAGGTGTTCAGACCGAGAGACCTTGCACGGTCGAGGGCCGTCCCGAGACCATTGGTGGCCACACCCGCCGCCCCTGTATAGTCCGAGGTGACCAATACATTCACATAAACCGTTGGGCTGCTGGATCCAGTATAACGTACCGAAACTGTGATCTTACCAGAGTCCAACAAGTCTAATAGACTACTGACGGTATTGGGCGGATTGGACGGGATGCCGGAAACGAGTACCGACCATTCTGTGGATTGTGCGCGTAACGACAAGGGCAGGAGGAAGAGTAAAAATCCCGTCAAACGCAAGAAGGAGGAAGAAAGGGCTGTTTTCATGAGCATGGTGTTGAAGGGTGGTTAAAAACGACGGGTAAGTTGTACACGGCTTCTTAGTTCACGGAAGGTATTGTTTTCGTTTTGATTGAGCGTACCCGTTGCAGATGCCTGAAGTTGGGTTTTGGCATCTATCCGAAGCGTGACACCCAAGCGGCTACTCCACTGAATGAAGGTGGCAGCGGGTTGATCCGGTATTTGCTGGTCGGTTTGTGTATATCCGGCGGAGGCATCTAAGCGGAATTTGCGTTTCCCAAAGGCCCGATTCGTACCGATTTGCGCCGTCAGACTCTGGCTTTCGCCAAAGGCTGTTCGGTTGTCTAAGTACCCAGTCTGGAGATTGACCGCAAAATCTCGGTGAAACTGGCTATTCCAGAAAAGTGACGCATTGCGGTTGTCGAAGGTACTGGCAGGTTGTTCTTGGTTTTCGTTGGTGAACCGTTGGAGTCCTGCGTTCAGCTGGAGCGTATGCGTTCGGTTTTTGCGTCCGGGTAAGTTAAGGGCTGGGCTAAGGCTTAGGTTTTGCACCACTTGTCGGCGTGCTTCGGTGGCCATTCCTATCGCTGCCTCCGAGCTAGTCGCTACTTGTTGTATTTGGCCATTAAACGAGAACACTGTCCCGGGCTGTGCCCGTAGGTTTACCATCCATAGGTCTCGGCTAATGGTAGCTGCTCGTTGGGCAGACAAATTGTTTACTTCCGATCCCCAAAGACCAGAAACCGAAAAGCGCCCTTTGGCCAAATTAAGAATCGGCTGCACCTGCCACGATTGTACGTCGTTGCGGGTGGTGTATAAACCCAGCGACTGAAAACCGGGTGCAATGTACCGGAATTGTCCGGTCAGGCTCACGGGCTGGATCCTGATTACCGAGCGGGCGCGTATCGCATAACTGGCCGATGCGCCCAAAGTGGGTACAAAACGATCTAAAGCCCATCGTACAGCAGGGTCTAACACCTCTGGAATGGGGTTCTCGGCTGCGTTTAAGACTTCTTCGGTATTGATTTTGGTGGCAAAAAGATCCGAGTTCAAGGCTGATCCAGTGGCCTCGCCTTCCAACATGAAGAATTTGGTATTTAGGGCCAATACACCGGTCATGCTCAGATTCGACATTGGTTTTGTAGCACCAAAATTTCGGATAGATAGCGTGTCATCTTTGGCCGAGAGCCCTACCAAATAGAGTTTAAATACCTTGTCTTGAAGACCCAATGTGGCTGCGAGTAAACTCCGTCGGAATTGCCCATCTTGCAAAAATCCATCGGCGGAAACGCCTGTATCTTGTTGTCCTTCTATGGCTTGCTGGGTGGTTCCTGTCGCAAAACCCAGTCGGAAACCACGTGGCTGGAGCAAGGCATAGGCCCCACGGAGCGATACGCCACCAAGACTCAACTCCGAGAATTGCGGATAGGTATCCCCCACACCCAGTTGAAGCCACGCCCACCCTCCTTCTACCCCGATACGGTTCAGCGATTGGCGGAAATTTTGGTTATCGGTAGAATAGAGTAGGTTCATCCCTGTCCGGAAGCCTCCTACAGAAAGCGCGGTATTGACAAATGCTTGTCCGATAAAAGGGGATCGGTTGGTGGGGCGGTTGGAGCTGAAAAATTCGGTACTACCGCCCATTTGGCCATTAAGAGAAATGATCGGGCGTTTGGTCGAAGTGGCTTGCCTTTCTAGGTCGGCGATGGTTTGGGCCGAAGAAAAGAGGGGGCCACACAACCAAAATAAGAGCCATAAAAAGTATGATCGGTTCATAAAGCGTTGCGATTTGCGTGTATTGTCTTTACATGCGCAAACCCAATACCATTTGGTTCATACCCGATAAAAAAATTATCCCCTTTTCCGATAAAACGCTTGAAGTGCGGCTATTGCTTTTTGTTTACGAATCGGAGCATCGCGGTCTGGCGACTGATAGTGGGCCACCACTTGCTGTAAGGCACGCTCGGCTTCGGCAAATTTTTGCTGGCCGATTAGGGCTTCTCCCCATGCAGCACGGGCATCGGCCAGATAATTGCGGTTCTCTTTGGGTTGTTTTTCCAAGGAGGTAATGGCGCGTTCTGCCCAATGTGCAGCTTCCGAAAATCGGCCTTGTGCATTGGCCCACTCCGACCACACAATCCATACATCGCTTAATCGGTAGTGGTCTGGTGGTAAGTACTCCCGAATGAGTTTTTCAGCGGTTTTTAGCTGGGTTTGTGCTTCATTAAATTGTTGCCGCTGTACCAAAATTCGGGCCAAAAGCGTGAGATCCACCCCTTGGTAATAGGTATTCAGGTTTCCTTTGGCAGCAACGGCCATGCGTACCTGTTGTTCGGCTTCGGCCAATTTCTGCTGGCCTAAAAACGTAAACCCCAAATTTCGTCGCGTGACCGCAATATTGACATGATCGGGGGGCAGGGCTTTTTCTTGGATACGAAGTGCGCGGCTTAGCACCTCGAAAGCGTCTTGGTATCGGTCGCAGATCAAGAGTGCCCCGCCTAAATTGTTTAGGGTTGTGGCAATTTCTACATGGTCTTCGGCATAAAGTTTTTCCTCGATGGCAAGGGTTTGACGGTAATAGGGCAGGGCTTTTTCGGATTCATCCATTTCAAAGTAGAGGTATCCGATGTTGTAGAAACTTTCAGCTAATTCGGGATGTGGGGCCTCGCCATAAACGGCGCGTCGGATGTGCAGTGCTTCTGTAATCATTTGTTTGGCCTCCTCGTAGCGCCCCATATTCATGAGGTAGCCGCCATAATCGTTGAGCGAGAGGGCCACTTTGGGGTGTTTATAAGGATAGAGGCTTCGGCGCAATTGGAGGGCCTGTTTATAAAACTGCTCTGCTTCGGCCATTTTGCCTTCATCATGTGCTAAGTAGGCCCGCCTGTGTACCAAGTCTGCAAACTCCGGCTGGTTTTCGGTATGTAACGCCGCAAACATCTCGTCGGCGCTACGGTAGAGCGAGTCGGCAATGGCATAATACCCCATGTTTTGGTTCCACTCGCCCCACGTAGAATAGAACCTTGCCAGCGAGATATGTGGGGCTTGGGTGTTTTGTTTTAGTACGCGGTATGCCGCACGCAAGACGGCTTCTGCTTGCCCGTCTTCGCCCAATTTGGCATAGACCTGCCCCAGTACCCGCAACACCTCGGCTTTGACATGCGGCTGATCGGTTAACTCCTCGTTGGCCACCCGTGCGCCTATGTCTAAGATTTCGCGGGCGCTAAGGTCTAATCCTCGTGCCTGAGACGGATCCGCTTTTTCAAACAGCCCTACCAACAAGTTTTGAACAGCAGTTGCACGGGCAGCTTCTTCAAGCGCATGGTTTCGCTCTTGTGTAATGCGGTAATCGTGCCAAAAGGCAAAACCAATCGTCAAAAGCAACATGGCAACAGCAATTCCCACCCCTTTTTTGTGACGAAGCGCAAATTTGCGGATGACATATCCTGCGGTATTAGGGCGTGCTGCTACGGGTTCTCCTTTTAAGTAGCGGTCAATGTCTGTATAAAAAGCCTCCGCCGAGGCATACCGCCGTATTGGCTCTTTTCGTAGGGCCATCATCACCATATTGTCCAAGTCACCACGCAACATACGCTGCAATTGCTTCCGGTGGTGGGTCTTCTCGTCGTTCAATTGGGGCAATGAGTGGGAGGTAGCCGGATCTGTCACACGGTCGGAGGGCCTCATGGGATCGGTATCGCTGATGATGCGCACCACTTCTTGTAAAGCGCGTTCATGAAGGACATAAGGCCGTTGTCCGGTGAGTAGTTCGTAGAGAAGGATACCGAGTGCATAGACATCGGTGGCGGTGGTGATGGCTTCGCCACGGACTTGTTCGGGGGCGGCATATTCGGGGGTCATCACCTGAGAAATGGTCTGGGTTTGGGCTTCTTTTTCGTCTTCGGCCAATACTTTCGCAATACCAAAATCCAATAATTTTACCGTTCCGTCTGCCGTAACCAAGATGTTAGAGGGCTTCAGGTCGCGGTGAACCACCAAATTTTGGTGGGCATAATGGACGGCGGCGCAAACGGTTCTAAAAAGGGCCAACCGTTCTTTTACGCCTTTGTGGTTTGCGTCGCAGAACTGGGTAATCGGCAGCCCGTCCACATACTCCATCGTGAAATAAGGATCGCCCCAAGGCGTACTGCCACCGTCCAGCATCTGGGCAATATGGGGGTGCTGCAAACGGGCCAAAATCTGGCGTTCGGTGTGTAGGCGGCGCAACAGCTCATCGGTATTCAGACCGGGCCGCAAGAGCTTTAGGGCAACCTTCCGGTCGAAGGCACCATCCCGACGTACCGCAAGGAAGACCTGCCCCATGCCTCCCCGTCCGATGCGTTTTTCTAACCGATAGGGGCCAAGATCTTGCCCTTCCGAGACCATTTGTGGCAACAAAGGCTTCTCTAAAAAAGTGGCCGCGCCTGCCTCTGCAGCCAAAAGGCGCAATACTTCTTGCTCTAATTCGGCATCTTCTTTGGCTTCTTGAGCCAGAAAAACAAGGCGATCGGATACTGGAAGGTCAAGCGCCTGCTCAAATACCGTTTTGATGCGCTTCCAGCGTTCAGGACTATACATAAGCAAAGTTGGCTTGGGGCAATGAGCGAATTTAGAAATCCGATATGGGTATATGCGCAAAAAACAATCCGAGTAGGTCTCCGAAGTCCAAAAAGGTGTCTAATGCTTTAGTACCTGAAGCGGGCTAAAGATCTAATGGAATGCCCTTTAATTCGGAAAAAAGCCAGACCTTGGCGGTTTCCCAATCGCGCTTTACCGTAGAATCCGAGACCTGTAATAATTTCGCGGTTTCTGCAATGGTTAACCCTCCAAAATAGCGGAGTTCCACGATGCTGGCCATGCGTTCATCCATTTCTTGTAACTGTTCCAACGCATCGTTCAACGCAAGCAATGCCTCCGATTTATGCTCGGAGAGCCAGTCTGCCGCATCTTCTATCGGCATGGGTTGCAGGCTTCCGCCTCGTTTGGCTGCATTCCGCCGTCGCGCTGCATCCACCAAAACCTGACGCATGGCGCGTGCGGCCACCGCAAAGAAGTGCAGGCGGTCGTTTAGGTTTTGCAAAGGTGCATCCACCAAGCGTAGCCAAGCCTCATGCACCAAATCGGTGGTCATCAAGGTCTGGGCGCGTTCTCCCGAAAGTTGACGGTGTGCAATATGCCGCAACTCCTCGTAGATCAAGGGCAAGAGTTGTGCGTGGGAACTGGGGTCTCCGGCCCGTACATGCTGGAGCAGTTGTGTAATGGGCACGCTTGGCACGATGGACTTGCGTTGTTTAATTCAAAACGACAGCGGCAGGTCTCGGAAAGATAAGACCTTCAACCCCAATTGCCAAGAAAGAAAAACGGGCATACGCCCAAGACCCATAGCCGTCATGCTGATATTTTATCCGCCCGTAACGTTGTTTGGCGTAGAACATCCTACACCACAAACAGCGATCACATGGCACACCGGCGTTATTCTTTGCCCAAGGCGTCTTTTAGCTCAACAACCCCTGTGGGGGCTTCTTCCATGGCTTCTTTGCGGTTTTTGTTTTCTACCAACAGGGGGCTTTTGAAAGATTCCGTTTCCGAGGACTTGAAGATAGCCACAACGGTGATGGTGCAAACGGCGTTTTCGTCAGGACAGCCTTTTTCGGCCACTGTTTGAATGTCTTTTAGGGTAAGCCCCTCTTTTTGAAGGGATACGTTCCCAGCATTGGACTTTGCGCGAATAGACACGATGCCGTCATCATCGGTGGCGTGTTTTTTTTGCCGCAATAAAGACCAGACCAAAGGAGGCGACGAGGATAATGGTTATGAGTTGTTTCATTACTTTATGTGTTGATTGTTGAAAGGAAGCTGATTGCGCAACGGTGGTTAAATAACAATATATTTATTTTTTAATTTAATACGCAAAAATAGTTTATATAAGCATAGTAACCAACTTATTTGATTTAAATATCTAAGTACATGACAAAAAAGGGGTAATGATTTTTTGGTACAAGTGATTAAATTGATTGATTAAGACTTGCGCCACCCATTCTAAGCCATATGCGAATAATGATTTTTCTGGTCTTCCATGTTTCTTGATTTTGATTGGTT